>JBDSFC010000236.1:0-5034 GCA_039919745.1 Bacteroidia bacterium
GTAATTTTTAATTGACCATTGTAATCATTAAAAATTTCAGGATCATCGCCCGGCCAGGGTTCGCCTGTGATCTCTTTAGTATCAGCAAGGTCTACCCAGCGCGCACCTGCATTACCTAAAACCAAAACAGAGTGGGGCGAAGTTTTTACGTCTTTTAAAAATAAGGTCACATCATTTTTCCAATCCCAATTACGTTCCCAGGTTTTACAGCCGCATAAAATTAAAATTATTAATAAGGAACTCATCATAACTGTTCGTTTTGCTTTAAATGAAATGGCCTGTAGTTTTTCTAAACTTGTTAATGCCAACCAGGCAATGGCAATGGCAACACCAATAGATGCGTGGAATAAAAAACCTTCGCGCATAAATGCCCCAACAGGGCGAAGAAAATTTGTAACTAAGATCAGGAAAGAGAAATAAGTTATAATAGCAAAACCTAAAACATGTCGTTTAATTGCCCACCTGATCCCTAAAATTAAAAGGCCAAGATTTAATATTAAAGCAGTGATGAAACCAATATCCGTCAAATTACTATAAGGAATTTGCGCATAAGAATAATCGCAGGTTAATTTTTTTGGGAAAAAAGAAAGCACCAGATATTTTAACAATACAAAAACTTCTGTAGCAAATTTTTGTTCTCCGCTTGCTAATTGAAAAGGATTATTTAAAAGTTCAGTATCAGGCAGGCCGGTTGACATATTAACTGAGCTTATACGTATGACCATATATAGCGTTCCGAAAACGAATAGACTTAAACTTAACCGACCTGTATTAGCCGCTTTATTTTTTTCTTTATCAAAAATGTATAAAGCAAGCGGAACAAGGCCTAAAAGAACAATTGCATATTCTTTAGACAACATGGCGAAGAAAAATGCGAGGCCTGCAAATATCAATGAACTTATTTTTTTGGTATCATTATATTTAAACGAGAACAAAAATGTAAGAGCAATAAATATCACCGAAAAAATATCTTCCCGACCTTTTACATTGGCAACAATTTCGGTGTGAATCGGGTGAATTAAAAAAATGAGTGCAGCCAAAAAAGCCATATCCTGATTATCTTTAAAAAGATAACGTCTAAATACCAAATAGAGCAGAACACATGCTAAAATGTAGAGCCACATATTATTAAAGTGTCTCAAAAAAGCGCCTTTAGTCTGGCAATCAACTTCGTTAAAAACGCCATCACGATTTAAGTCCTCGGATGGATCATTCTTAAAATTTTTATTAAGATCCCAACAGGTATTGCATTCTTCAACAGTAGTAATGCCATCTTTATTTAGATCAACAGATGTGTTGTATTCGTAATTGGAACTAAGCGGCCCTGGTGTTATTGAGCAACCACTCAATTTTTCTTTAGAAATAGAAGAAGGCGTTTCAGAATAAGTTGTAACGTTTATTTTATCATTATCCAAAACACCGTTCTTGTTAATGTCCTCCACGTACATATAATAACCCGTACGATAAGTGCCAATTATTTCCTGTTCAATAGCAAAACTTATTGCCGCCAGCGGGCGATATCTTCCACCCTGCAATTGATCAGTAGCATTCATACGTCTATAAAAACTATCATAAGCATCCTTGCTTAAAATATCTTTTACGCCGGCAATACCTTTTAAGACATAATTATTCTGATGAATAATAATACCGTCATCTAACGCGTATTCGTTATACAAAGAAGTGCAGTAAAAAATTATACCAATCAAAACCAAAACAAAAACTGGTTGTTTTTGATTAAAGAAAGGAAAATACCTGAACTTGTTTTCAGGTTGCCCAATTGGCATTTGTTCCGGGTTATTAGTTTGCTCCGTTTCCATAAGATTGTTCTTTATTTAATCCAAATGTGCAAATACTTGATAATACAGTAGAACTTTTTACAGAGGCAATATTAGAAACGTATTGACTTGAATAAGTTTCGTTGTTATTGTTTTTATCTTCTTTTGTAAAAAATAAAATAATACCTCCAATAATTATAGTAGCGAGCACTGCATGGTATAATTTTATTTTAAAATTAAGGAATGCAGCTACTAAAGAGAAAAAGTCTTCTATCTCGCCAGTAGTTTTTTTACGCGTTGCAATTTTTTTTCTTGCCGTTTCTGACAACTTTGGCACTTGCAGATCTAATTCATCAACAGACAATTTGTGGCTGAGAAAGTTTTCGAGTTCGTTGTTATTTTCCATTTTATTTAATTTATGGGCTTAAATATTTTTAATTTTTCTTCAAGTACTTTTATTGTGTAATGCAACCTTGATTTTACGCTTCCCTCGGGACAATTTTGTATAAACGCTATTTCAGCAATTGTCTTTTCTTCCTGGTATTTTAAAATAAAGGCTTCTTTTTTTTCTGCCGGAAGTTCGTTCAAACTTTCCTCTAACATTTTCCTGAACAAAACAGCATCCATTTTACTTGCAGCGTTTAAAAAAGCAGAGTCATTTACCTGCTCATTTAAATATTTTATTTCGTCAGCGCTTTCGAAAACTATTTTTTTGTGCCGATAATAATTTTTACAACTATTAGAGGCAACAGAAAAGATCCAGGTTTTAAAAGAACGGCTTTTATCAAATTTTTCAGGCACTTCGGCAATTTTTAGAAATAGGTCCTGCAAAGCATCCTCGGCAAGTTTTCTGTCAAAATTCAACATTCTTATATAGTATCCTAATAAACGTTTGCTGTAGCGTAAATAAAGTTCGTCAAAGGCCAATTCTTCCCCATTACTCAAAAAGAGCATTAATTCTTCATCACTATATATCGAAAATTTCCGGATCTGATCCTGCATAAACTTTCTTAAATATTAGCGTAGGTCATTTAAATATATTCTAATAGCCAATCTTAAAAGCTGTACACGCGTAAATCACTAAAGTTCATTTACGGTTTAATAATTTTAAAAATTACAATTAAAAGGAAGAAGAAGATAGCGTTTAATATATTTTAACGCCTTTAAAGAGAGTTCCGTAGTATTTCCCAAAGAACAATGCCAATACTTACCGAAATATTTAATGAATGTTTGGTGCCTGCCTGCGGGATCTCAATAACACCTTTACATGCATCAATCACATCCTGATCTACACCATAAACTTCGTTACCAAAGACAAGAGCGATTTTTTCATCTTTAATTGTCAATTTATTTAGCGCAGTACTTTTATCTGCTTGTTCTACTGCAAAAGGGGTATAATTTTTTTGTTTTAAATGTTCGATTGCTTCTAATGTGGTTTTAAAATGCGTCCATTTTACTGTAGAAGTAGCGCCTAAAGCTGTTTTTTCAATTTCTTTATTTGGAGGTGTTCCGGTAACGCCGCATAAAATGATCTCTTCTATTAAAAAAGCATCGGCAGTTCTAAAAGCCGAGCCTACGTTATTAAGGCTTCTTACATTATCCAAAACAATAATAACGGGTTGCTTTGTGGCGTTCTTAAACTCGTTCACATTCAGCCTGTTCAGCTCCTCATTTTTCAATTTTTGGTTCATTTTTAGCGCTGTTTTAATCAATAAAAATTACCTATATTTATGCTTTAAAAATAGATACTTTTTTTGTGAAGATAAGTAAAGAATTTAAAATAGGAATTGTAGTTGTTTGCGCTATTGCGGCCTTTATTTGGGGTATTAATTTTTTAAAAGGCTCGAATCTTTTTTCTCATGAATATTATTTGTACGCAGTTTATCCTAAAATTGATAACCTTATTCCCGCAAATCCTGTACTGATTAATGGATTTAAGATCGGCCAGGTAAATGATATCTCTTTATTTCAGCAAGATGGGAAAACCAAAGTACTTGTAAAGTTTTTATTGACCGAAGATGTAAATATTCCTAAAAACTCTATTGCAAAGGCTGTTAGCTCTGACCTTTTAGGATCTAAAGCTGTTGAAATTATTTACAGTGATGAAACAGAACTTGTAAAAAGCGGTGATACTTTAATTGCCGGAGCTGAAGAAGGATTTAAAGAAGCTTTGGATAAACGTATTGCGCCCATACAGGCAAAGGCAGAGAACCTGATCAGTAGCATGGATAGTGTAATGACAGTTGTTAGTTTAATTTTAAATACAAAAACACGCGACAATCTTGATAAATCTTTTGAAAGTATTCGTAAAGCTATTTTATCTTTAGAACAAACCGCTTATAAATTAGATGACCTAGTTGGTTCAGAAAAAGCAAAGATCTCAAGCGTACTTTCAAATTTAAACCAGATCACTACTAACTTAAATAAGAACGGACAAAGAATAGATAATATTCTTGCCAATTTAAGTAACATGACTGATAGTTTGGCTAAAGCTGAATTAAAAGATGCCATCGCCAATGCTGACAAATCGATGCAGCAATTAAATGTTTTATTGACTAAAATAAACGAAGGACAAGGCACAATTGGTAAACTGGCAAAGAACGATTCGTTATATAATAACTTAAATAAATCATCAGAAGACCTTGACAAATTATTAAAAGATCTGCGATTGAATCCGGAACGTTATATACATTTTTCTGTTTTCGGAAAAAAATCACGTAAACCAACCATAAATTAAAATGATAAGTTCTGTTATTTTTGCTTTACTTCTAATTGGTGCTTCTGTTTTTTTTTACGTCAATGTAAAAAAGATCAGAAGAAATATTCTCTTAGGTAGAGACGTTTCTTTTAAAGATAATACTTCTGCCCGTTTAAAAACGATGATCTTAGTTGCATTCGGGCAGCAAAAAATGTTCTCACGGCCAATCCCTGCCATTCTGCATTTCTTTTTATATTCTGCTTTTATTATTACACAAATAGAATTACTTGAAATTATTTTTGATGGCATTACCGGCAGTCATCGTGCTTTTAGAGAGTCATTGGGTGGAATTTACACATTTGCTGTGAGCTTTATTGAGATCCTTTCTGTATTGGCATTTATTGGTACTATTGCATTTTTAGCAAGAAGAAATTTATTAAAAGTACCGCGCCTTGTGATGAATGAATTAAACGGCTGGCCAAAATTAGATGCCAACTTTATTTTATTTGGTGAGCTAACCTTGATCTGTTTTATTTTTATGATGAATGGTGCTGATGAAGT
>JBDSFC010000243.1:0-7645 GCA_039919745.1 Bacteroidia bacterium
CGTATCTACATATTTCTACGGTAAGATGAAGGGAGAGTTACCTTTATAAGGGAAGGTTTTATATCTGGTACGCCTGATACAATATCTGGTTTAGTCTTCTGCATTTAAGGAGAAGACACAATAACAAAAAGCAAAAAAATTACTTTATCGCCTTAAGACTTAGGTCAAGGCTTTTTATATGATGCGTTAAAGCACCAATAGAAATAAAATCAACACCACATTTAGCGTAAGAAGCAATATTGCTTTCGTTTATCCCACCTGAAGATTCTACTTCAAATTTACCATTAATGAGTTTAACAGCTTCTAGTGTTTGTTGTGCTGTATAATTATCCAGCATAATGCGTTTTACACCACCACGCTTTAATACTTTTTTTACATCATCCAATGTGCGCGTTTCAACTTCGATGAATAATTTCTTTTTGCTCTTCTTTAAATAAGCATTAGCTGCATCAATGGCTTCAATAATTCCACCGGCAAAATCAATATGATTATCTTTTATCAATATCATATCATACAGACCGTAACGGTGATTGGCTCCTCCACCAATTACAACAGCCCATTTTTCAAAAAAACGAAAGCCAGGTGTTGTTTTGCGCGTATCAATAACAATAGCTTTTGTGCCTTTACATAAAGTTTGTAAATAATTTGTTTTGGTAGCAATGCCACTCATGCGTTGCATGATGTTTAAAACCAAACGCTCTGCCGTTAATAGTTTTTGAGTGTTACCTTCTATAATAAATGCTATATCGCCTTTTTTAACTTTGGCTCCGTCTTTTATGAAAAGCTTAAGTTTAAAATTCTTGTCAACTTGTTTAAAGATCTTTTCAGCAGCTGTAATTCCAGCAATAATACCATCTTCTTTAACAAGCAAATGCATTTTGCCTTTGTGATTTTTTGGAATGGTAGCAAGCGATGTGTGGTCGCCATCACCAACGTCTTCAATAAAAGAGTCAAGAATAAATTGTTTGAAATTAAAATGCTTTTGGTGAAGTTTAATAAAATCAGTCATTATCGTTTTCTATACGAAATTGTGCGATCAGGTTTCGGCGCAATAAAATAGAAACCCTGAATTTCCCATTACTTGTTTCTAAAGTTCCTGTAATATATTGCGCGCCATTATTTACTGAACTTACGTGGCTTGATGAAAAAGTTTTAACGGTATGTTTCTCAAAAAAGAACTTGATATTAGCTTCTGCTTGTGGCTTACTTAATACATCTTCCTGGTTAATGATCTTAATAGAAACCTTTTCATCAAAATATTTTACCAGCTCCGCAGATTTACCTTGTTTTAATGCAGTAACAATCTCATCGCTTGGTTCAATACCGGCAAATAAAAAACTAAATAAAAAGTAAAAAATGTGTATGGTTAATTTCATTGTACTATAACAAAGTTAATAATTTTTTCGCACTTTTAACCAATGAAGATAGTATTGCTTCAAATAGATAAAACACAGGATAGTTACTTGACCGAAGGCATTGAAATATATGCTAAACGGCTAAAGAACTACTGTTCCTTTGATATGGTAACAATTAATGTGCCAAAGGCCGTGCGGCAGCGCTCCCATAACGAGCAAAAACAGGAGGAAGCAAAGCTTGTCCTGGCCACTATTTTACCTGAAGACCAGCTGGTATTGCTTGATGAAAAAGGCAAAGAGTATACTTCAGTTGACTTTTCTAACTTTATTGCTCAAAAACAGAACGCTTCGGTAAAACGCATGATATTCCTGATTGGCGGGCCTTTTGGCTTTAGCGAGTTGGTGTATAAAAGGGCTAATTCAAAGCTTGCCTTATCACAAATGACCTTTTCTCATCAAATGGTGAGGTTGTTTTTTGTTGAACAGCTATATAGGTCTTTTACCATTTTAAAAGGTGAAAAATACCACCACGAGTAAGCGTTAAAAAAATGTAAATCAATCAAAAAATGTCCAACTGATCCCTAATCTAAAAGCCCTGTCGGTTTGCAGATAGCCCGGCATAAATGCATATTTCGTTCCAGTAAAACCATAAGCAGCGTTCTCTACTTTAAGAAAAAAGGCAACGGGCCTTATTCGCGCATTAATATAAACATCTACAAAAGGGTAGGGTGTTGTTCTAAAATTTTCCTGTAAATAAAAAGCCTGGGTAGAAGGCATGTAACCATAAGCATAAAATGAATCATAGATCTGTACCTGGCTACCTATTTGTAATTGTAAATTATTTTTAAAAAGAATGCCCGTATAAAATAACTTTGCGGTTGCCTGGTTTTTAGGAAGACGAACATAACTTGTGTTGGATGTATTTTGTAAAATATAATTTAATGAAAGGCCAAGATGTTTAAAAAATACTTTAGAGAGATTTATATTTAAACCCATATTGGTAATAGGTTTTGAATATTGTGCTGCCAGGGCAACATTATCAAAATATAAATAATTGTTTAAGTTCTGAACAAAAACAGAAGTAGAAATATATTTATTTAGATTAATGCCTAAAATAGCCTGTGTTTGTTGTTGCGGCTTAAAACCATTGTTAAACCAGCTAAAATGATTACTGACCCAGTAATTATAAATGTAATCGGCAGAACGTTCTTCTGCCAAAATGTTTAAATAGACGTACCGTTGTTTTCCTTTATTTAATGATAATACAGTTTTACTTTCAATTTTGTAATTGCCTTTATTTGCCCCGTTAAAAATATATTGGAAATTAAAATGTGACTGAATATCTTTTTTATTGCGAGCTTCAACCTGCGCCTCCTCCGGGGTTAAGGTTTTTCTAAATACAAGATCTGCTGTTACAATATTATTTGAAAACACACTATCTGCTTTTTGCCAAACCTGGTTTATTTCATTTTTATAACCAAACGAAAGCGCAAAATTAGAATTGGTAGTTACAGCAGCATAACTAATTTCATTGATGAATTTTCTTACGTGTGTACTATCATGTGTTCTGGCTGTGTCAAGATAGATAATGGTATAATATTTATCAGTTGCAATATTGTCATCTGTATATTTATAAGCATTAGAAGCAAAGGTTGATTTTACCTGAATAAAATGATTTATCCTTGAAGAATCATTTCCCTTATTTAATTTTAAGTATGGATTGAACATTACGCGTAACTCCCGGTTGTCGCGGGTAGCACCGTTCAATTTTACAGGAAATAATTCTTTGTTATCCAACAACGTTTTGTCTGATAAACTATCTGCTCTGATCCCACCATTTTCTTTATTTTTATTTCCATTGGCCAAAACATAAAAATAATAACCCAAACGACTGCTTTTGTTTTTATAATTACTTGAGAGATAAAAATTGTTCGTATAACTTTGTTGTCTTAAATAAAACCCTTGCGAAGTATAACGGCTAAATTTGAGAGTAATGTTTACTTTATCTTTATAAGTGTGCGTAAACAACATTTTAAAGATCTGTAATTTTTTACTTCCCGCAATTCCTGTAAGATTAGCATAAGGCCCTTTAGTACGATAATAATTTACCTGGTTATCGGCATACATATCATTTTTATATACCGATGGATATAAATTAAAACCAAGATCGTTAGTGCCATAACTTAATAAATAATTTGACGATGGTAAACCAATGTTTCCTGAAAAATTTCGCGCGAAAAAATTATGAAGATTATTTATGCTGGTATCAGGATAAAAATTATGGTAATTGGTAATGAGGTTATTTTTCTCTGATTTAAAAGAAAGATAAGTTGGATCTACAGAATAATATGTTTGTGAAAAAGAAACAAAACAAGAAAAAAAGCACAACCAAAACCAAATTTTTTTATTGATAGAAGTAAATGGTTTTTGCTGTAAAAAAGAATACATTGACCTTATTAACGTAAAATACTTAGTAAAACTAATAAAAATCTCTATATAACAATTTAAAGAAAGTTAAATGCCTAAATAAAGTTTGAAAGTACCGTATTTAATGGGTTTGAAGGAATACTAAAATTTGTCAAAAAAATGTTCTTCCACATCAAAAGTTGATTTTAAGCCAACTTCTTTAAAATCTTTTTCCAACCATTTTTCCGCAATTTCTCTGCCTTTATTTTTGAGGTTTAATAAAAACTCCCACGAAGTATTCATTTTGCTGCTATAACTTAATTGGCTCAATGCGTCGTATCCACTGATAGTGTGTACAAAAATTTCTCGGTTAATTTTATCATCAGATTTTAAAACGCCATTGCGAACTAATTCATTTCTATAATGGATCAATTTCATTTCATTGATCAAGCTACTATTGAACGAGATCTCGTTTACCCTGTCAGCGATATCTCTTGCTGTTGTTGGTACTGAGTTAATATTAATAGAATTGATCTTTACTAATACAATATCTCTAATACTTGTGTTAGTGATTATTGGAAATATAGGGGGATTTCCCATGTAACCACCATCCCAATAAAACTGGCCTTCAATTTCAACAGCCTGAAATAAAAACGGCAAACAGGCAGAGGCCATAACAGCATCAACTGTAATTTCTTTATTTGAAAAGATCTTAGCTCTGTTTGTTTTTACATTTGTAGCACAAATAAAAAGTTTCTTTTTATTATAACGCTGCAGCTCTTCAAAATCAATAATTTTTTCTAAAATATCACGAAGTGGATTGTAATTGAATGGATTAAAATTGTATGGTGATAATACTGTTGTGATAGCATTAAACATCATGTAGCCTGTACTATTATAAATATCTCCCTGGCCATAAGTTTTATCAAGAACACCCGGCTTAAATAAAAAACTTCCACTTAAGGCAATTTTTTTCCAAAGTTCTTCTAACATTTCTTTGGCTTTTGTAGGTCCGCCAACATGCAAACCGTAGGCACAGGTTACTGCATTTACAGCGCCGGCACTTGTTCCACACATCGCCTCAGCAACAAGATTATCTTCTTCCAGCAGTCTGTCTAATACACCCCATGTAAAAGCACCATGAGCTCCGCCGCCTTGCAGGGCTATTCCAACGTTTTTCTTGTTTTGTTTCATTTAAGGGTTTTGAATATCCTATAAATATAAAATATTAATATTGAAGGCAAAATCTTTTTGTCAATAAATAAGGGGTTTTTAGCTAAAAATAGCACATATTATGCGCTAAAGCTCATTTAGACCCTGAATTGCAGCTTCAAAGTTGGGCTGAATTTTCAGGCACATGGTGTAATCGGCTTTTGCGCTTTCTTTGTCTTTTAGTTTCACATATGTGTAACCCCTCGCAAAATAGGCTTTCGCGGAATTAGGATTGATGGTAATTACATTTGTAAAATTTTCTAAAGCGGCTTTGTTATCTTTTTTTAATTCTAAATAGATCGCGCCAAGATTATAATAACAGTCTTCACAATTTTTATTTCTTGCAAGAATATTTTTGTATTCAGTTATTGCCTCGTCAACTTTACCAAGATCCTGCAATAATTTTGCGCGCGCGTAAATAGTGTTTTCGTTTGTTGGGTTGATCTTTAAAGCATTATTATAATACTCCAATGCCAACGGATTTTTTCTTGCACCATAAATAACTCCAATGTCTATAAAAGCATTTTCATATTTAGAGTCCTGTTCAATAGCTGTTTCTAAACTCGAAATAGCTTTTGTAGTATCACCACTTTCGCGATAAATACTGCCTTTTAGATAATAAGCCTTCGCTGACCTGTCATTTATTTTAAGAGCTTTGTTTACATAATCAATTCCTTTTTGATATTGCCTTACAAGAAAATACAACTCTGATAATTTTAATAAAGCTTCTACATTTTGCGGAAATCTTTTTTCAATTATCTCTAAAAGTTCTTTTGAAAGGCGTGTGTTGTTTTGTGCGTAATAAACATCAACAAGTGTCATATAATAATCCGCCTTTGTACTATCCATTTTAACAGCACGTTTAGCATCGTTAACAGCTTCGGGTAATTGTTTAAGCGATGCGTAAATAATAGCCCGTTTATTATATAATTCAGGATTGGCAGGATCTTTTACAAGTAATGCATTAATGGCTTTTAGTTCAGGCGAGTTTAATTTAATACTTAAACTATCAGTTGTTTTGTTTTCAGTATCATCAACTTTTGTTGTATCGGTTTTACAGGAAATAAATACTATTAAAAAAATAATAGTTTGAAGTGCAACAAATTTTTTATGGAAATTAAAGGTCATTGGCAGTAGCAATTAATTCAGCAACATCTAATACTTTGGTTTTTTCTTCTTTATTAAAATGCTTAACGCCATCTGTCATCATAGTATTACAAAACGGACAACCAACCGCAATCACATCAGGATTTAAGGCTAAGGCTTCTTCTGCACGTTCTACATTTACTTCTTTGTTTCCTTTCTCTGCTTCTTTAAACATTTGCGCTCCTCCTGCACCACAACACAATCCTTTTGCTTTACTGCGTTTCATTTCGGCCAATTCAACATCCAGTTTTTCGATTATCGCGCGCGGAGCTTCATAAACGTTATTGCCTCTTCCTAAATAACAAGGGTCATGAAAAACAATTTTTTTACCTTTAAAAACCCCACCCTGTACTTTTAATTTTCCTTCGTTAATTAATTCCTGTACTAATTGTGTGTGATGTACTACTTCGTAGTTTCCGCCCAAAGCAGGATATTCATTTTTAATAGTATTAAAACAATGTGGACAACCGGTAACGATCTTCTTTACATTATAACCATTCATAACGTTTATGTTTTGCATGGCTTGCATTTGGAATAAAAACTCATTGCCTGCACGTTTTGCAGGATCGCCGGTACAACCTTCTTCAGAACCAAGAATAGCGAATTTAATATTTACATGATTTAAAATACGAACAATAGCCTTTGTGATCTTTTTAGCACGATCATCAAAACTACCGCTGCAACCTACCCAGAATAAAATTTCGGGAGTTTCACCTGAGGCAAGCATTTCTGCCATTGTATGTACTTTTATTTCTGACATAATACTTGAGTTTTTATCCTTCGTTAATCCAATTAGCACGATCTGCCTGGCTAAATTGCCAAGGAGCCCCGTTATTTTCAATATTAGTGAACATGCCGTTTAACTCTGCAGGACTATTACTTTCTTCCATCACTAAATACCTTCTCATTTCAACAATTATAGCTAAGGGATCAATATTTACGGGGCATTCCTGTACACATGCGTTACAGGTATTACAAGCCCAGATCTCTTCATGTTTTATATAATCTCCTAATAACGATTTGCCATCATCAACAAATGTTCCTTTATTTTTATCAATGTTCTTGCCAACTTCTTCTAACCTGTCACGCGTATCCATCATAATTTTACGCGGAGATAAAGCTTTGCCTGTAATGTTTTGCGGACATGCAGAAGTACATCTTCCGCACTCAGTGCAGCTATATGCATCCATTAAATTTTTCCAGCTAAGATCCTGAACGTCTTTAACGCCAAATCTTACAGGATTATTTGGATCTGTTTTTGCAACATATGCCGGATCAAAATTTGGCGCAACAACATCCGTCACAGCGTCAAGCGTTGTGAATTCACCTTTTGGTTTTAAGTTAGAATAAAAGGTGTTTGGAAAACCTAAAACAATATGCAGATGTTTTGAAAAAGGTAAATAATTTAAAAAACCAAAAACGATCAAAATATGTCCCCACCAGCCCACGCGTTCAACAATACGCAAAGCATGCTCAGATAAGCCGCTAAATAATAATGGACCAACATGACTGCTAACAGATAAGCC
>JBDSFC010000251.1:0-2531 GCA_039919745.1 Bacteroidia bacterium
CTTATTACGGATGGTTATGCAGATCAATTTGGTGGTTCGGAAGGCAAAAAATTAATGTCAAAAAACTTCAAGAATTTTTTATTGTCTATAAATAATTTACCTCTAACAGAACAATCTGTTGCTTTATCGCAAAAATTTAATGCCTGGAAGGGTGATTTTGAGCAGGTAGATGATGTATGTATTATTGGTATCAGGTTCTTAAGCTAACGAATTGTTGGTAATGCATTAAAAATTTTTAACCTTTTAAGTCCTTTTTTTTCTCTACTTTTGCTTACAGTTTTCAAAAACTGTTATGTCTATAAATACCAAATACATCTTTGTTACCGGTGGGGTAACATCTTCTCTAGGAAAAGGAATCATCTCGGCAAGCTTAGCTAAATTACTTCAGGCAAGAGGTTTTACCGTTACTATTCAAAAACTTGATCCATATATCAACGTAGATCCCGGTACTTTAAACCCTTATGAACATGGTGAATGCTATGTTACAGATGATGGGGCGGAAACTGACCTTGATCTTGGACATTATGAGCGTTTTTTAAATGTGCCTACTTCACAGGCCAATAATGTTACAACTGGCCGTATATATCAAAGCGTGATCGAAAAAGAGCGTAAAGGAGAATATTTGGGCAAAACAGTGCAGGTTATCCCGCACATTACAGATGAAATTAAGAATCGCATAAAATTACTTGGTAAAACCGGCCAATACCAGTTTGTAATTACTGAAATTGGCGGTACTGTAGGTGATATTGAGTCGTTACCCTATATTGAAGCTGTTCGGCAGTTAAAATGGGAAATGGGTAACGATTGTATGGTAATTCACTTAACCCTTTTACCTTATTTATCTACTTCCGGCGAATTAAAAACCAAACCAACGCAACACTCAGTAAAACTATTGTTAGAATATGGTGTTCAACCTGATGTTTTGGTTTGCCGCGCGGAGCATGCCATTAACCAGGATATTCGCCGTAAAATTGCACTTTTTTGTAACGTAGAGCCTAATGCGGTTATCGAAGCCCTTGATGCGTCTACTATTTATGAAGTGCCATTATTTATGGAAAAAGAAAGGCTAGATGTGATCGTTCTTAAAAAATTAGGAATAGAAGCAAGTGGCGATCTTGAATTAACGCGCTGGAAAAGCTTTTTGGAGACATTAAAGAATCCTAAAAAAGAAGTAACAATTGGTTTGATAGGAAAATACGTTGAATTAAAAGATTCATACAAATCTATTGCTGAAGCCTTTATTCATGCTGGTGTTACAAATGAATGTAAAGTAAAATTAGACTGGATACATAGTGAAGATATTACAGAAGAAAATATTAAACAAAAACTGAGTCATTTAAAAGGAATTTTAGTGGCGCCGGGCTTTGGGACAAGAGGTATTGAAGGAAAGATCTCAGCAATTAAATATGCCCGCGAAAATAACATTCCTTTTCTTGGAATTTGTTTGGGTATGCAATGTGCTGTAATTGAATTTGCACGTAATGTAATTGGTTTAAAAGACGCGCATAGCCGCGAAATGAACCCTGCAACCAGCAGCCCTGTAATTGATCTTTTAGAGAATCAAAAAACGATCTCACACATGGGTGGCACTATGCGTTTAGGTTCTTATAAATGTGCTGTTGAGGAAGGAACGTTAGCCTTTAAAGCTTATAATAAAACTTTGGTTAATGAACGTCATCGTCACCGTTATGAGTTTAATAACGAGTATAAAAAACAGTTTGTTGAGGCCGGGTTAGTTTTATCGGGTATTAACCCTGATGGCGGTTTGGTTGAGATCATCGAAATTGAAAAACATCCGTTTTTTATGGGCGTTCAATTCCATCCTGAATATAAAAGTACCGTAGAAAATCCGCATCCGCTTTTTGTAAGTTTTGTGAAAGCGACTTTAAATTAATGGAAATATCGCCTATTGGATATTTTAGTAAAACACATGGTGTTAAAGGCCAACTGATCGTAAAAGCTGATAAGGATTTTTTTATAGAAGATGTAAAAGCGGTTTTTATTGAGACGTCAACCGGCAAAGCTCCACATTTTATAAAAAATTTTTCTGAGAACAATAATGGTTTCATTATTGAATTGGAAGATATTGATACGGTTGAAAAAGCCAGGCAATTAATTGGTAAACAAATCTATATCAATAATGATCTTATCGATGAACAAGAACCGGAATTTGATTGGTTGGGGTATGAAGTAATAGACAAGCAGTACGGCTCTTTAGGAATAATTAAAAGTGTTTCTGATAATGGCCAGCAGGTATTGGTAACGGTTACTTATAAAGAGAAAGAGGTAATACTGCCATTAGTAGATAATTTTATAGAGAAGCTGGATGAAACCGAAAAAAAACTGTTTTTTAATGCCCCAGAAGGCTTGATAGACGTGTATTTGGGCGAAATTTAATATTTCGAAAAAAATTCTCGGAAATAATTAAAAATTAATTAAATTTGCAAAGCAAAAACGGAGAGATGCCTGAGTGGCCGAAAGGACATGTTTGCTAAACATGCGTACGGGAAACTGTACCGAGGGTTCGAATC
>JBDSFC010000260.1:0-3980 GCA_039919745.1 Bacteroidia bacterium
TGGGGGGTGCAAAAGTACATATCCTTTTTCCAATCTCCAAACTTTTTATTAAAAAAAATAAATCTTTTTTATTCCTTTTTAATATCCAACCTCATATTTGCTCAAAAAACGGAGGGCAAAGATACTACTTCTTTTCTTCCAAACAAATATTTTTGCCAAGTATTTACAATAATTGAGCGGTTTTTAACTTATTTTGGTCTAAAAAGAATATCGTATCTTTGTTTTTAATTCGAGGGGCAAATTGTTACTAACATAACAATGCTTAATAAAATCTTTATTGAAATAACGCCTGCCTCTATTTTAATTATCTTTAGCATTTAAATACAGATGGAATACAACACACAGTTAGACAGATTGATCATTCCCGAATACGGAAGAAATATCCAGGGAATGATAGAATATTGCTGCAAATTAAAGGATCGCGAAGAACGCAATTTATGTGCAAGAGCAATCATACAGGTAATGGGCCAATTAAACCCGCATTTACGCGACATTGCAGATTACAACCATAAATTATGGGATCATTTATTTATTATCTCTCAATTTAAATTGGATGTAGATAGCCCATACCCTATCCCAAGCCCTGAAACATTCAAGGAAAAACCAAAAAAATTAGATTATCCAAAAGGTAAAATCCGTTTTAAACATTACGGAAAAACCATTGAAGATATCATCAGAAAAGCGAGAGAACTACCTGAAGGGCCTGAACGCAAAGAGTTAACAAGACAAATAGCTAATCACCTGAAAAAATCTTATTTCAACTGGAACAAAGATTCTATTACGGATGATGTTATTTTCAAAAATCTTGCCGACCTGTCAAGTGGTGAATTAAAATTAGACGACAACACTGTACTTAGCTCACACCAAGAGTTACGTGGCGCTAAAAAATTCTTTCACAAAAATCCTAAGCACAAAAATAACAACAACAATCATAAACATAAAAATCCTAGAAAATTCTAATACTTTCTTATGGCAATTTTTGAAGTACACGGCGGACATAAACTAAAAGGAGAGATTATACCGCAGGGAGCCAAAAACGAGGCTTTACAAATTCTTTGCGCAGTATTATTAACCAAAGAAAAAGTTGTCATCGGAAATGTTCCGAACATTGTAGATATTAATAAACTAATTGAGCTACTTGCTGAACTAGGCGTTAAAGTTGAAAAAAGCGGGCATGAAGAATTTACTTTCCAGGCAGATAATGTAAATGTTGATTACCTGGTATCGCCCGAATTTAAAAAGAAAGGTGGAAGTTTACGCGGAAGTATGATGATCGTTGGCCCAATGCTGACACGCTTTGGCAAGGCTTACATGCCTAAACCGGGTGGTGATAAAATTGGCAGAAGACGTGTAGATACGCATTTCATGGGCTTTGAAGCCTTAGGTGCAAAATTTAATTATCATGCCGATAATGAATT
Organism: Bacteroidia bacterium; assembly: GCA_039919745.1. Classification (GTDB taxonomy): domain Bacteria; phylum Bacteroidota; class Bacteroidia; order B-17B0; family Aurantibacillaceae; genus Aurantibacillus. The sequence goes on from JBDSFC010000260.1 coordinate 1,419, forward strand.
ATTTGAAGTTGAAGGCAAGAATTTAAAAGGCGCTTACATGTTGTTGGATGAAGCTTCTGTTACAGGAACCGCTAACATTGTAATGGCCGCTGTTTTAGCAGAAGGCATAACAACCATATACAACGCAGCCTGCGAACCTTACTTACAACAACTTTGCAAAATGCTAAACAGCATGGGCGCAAAAATTTCGGGCATTGGTTCAAACCTGTTAACTATTGAAGGTGTTAAAGAATTAAAAGGCACAACGCATCGCATATTGCCGGATATGATCGAGATAGGATCTTTTATCGGAATGGCCGCTGTTACTCAATCAGAGATCACCATTAAAAATGTGAGCTACGATAATTTAGGAATTATTCCAACTATTTTTGGAAGATTAGGAATTAAAATGGAACGTCGCGGTGATGATATTTTTATTCCTGAGCAAGAACATTATGAAATTGATACATTTATTGACGGATCTATATTAACCGTGAGCGATGCCATCTGGCCGGGCTTTACACCCGATCTTATCAGTATAGCATTAGTAACGGCTATTCAGGCGCGTGGTAATGTTCTTATTCACCAAAAAATGTTCGAGAGCCGTTTATTTTTTGTAGATAAATTAATTGATATGGGCGCGAAAATTATTCTTTGCGATCCACACCGCGCAACCGTTATGGGACTTGACAGAAAAGTACAATTACGTGCTATTCAAATGGCCAGTCCGGATATCAGAGCCGGCGTGGCTTTGCTAATTGCTGCTATGAGCGCAAAAGGTAAAAGTATTATTTTTAATATCAATCAAATTGACAGAGGTTACCAAAATATTGATACACGTTTAAATGCTATTGGCGCGCAAATAATCAGGAAAGAATGAGAGCCCTTTTAATATTTATAAGTGCCTCTTTTATTATTCTTGCTTCCTGTAAAAGCAAAAAATCAACTACTGCCAATACCGCTGCTGTAAGTCCTAGTGCTACAGCAACTCCTTTACCAACTGAACCTATAACTGCAGTAGAACCTGTTGTGGGATTAAATTTAGGCAACCTTGCTCCTGAGATCGCACAAAATAATTTAACGGATAGTGTTATTAAATTATCTTCATTAAGAGGTAAATTGGTTTTAATAGATTTTTGGGCAAGCTGGTGTGGCCCGTGCAGAAAAGAAAATCCAACGGTTGTAAAAGCCTACGCGAAATTTAAAGATCAAAAATTTAAAAACGGAAATGGTTTTACAATTTACAGCGTGTCTTTAGATGCTGATAAAGCATTGTGGAAAAAAGCCATTGATAAAGACGGATTAGTTTGGCCATATCATGTTAGCGATCTAAAAGTATGGAACAACGAAGCCTCGCAAAAATATGCTGTACAAGGCATTCCGTACAACGTTTTAATAAACGACAAAGGAATTATTATTGATAAAAATTTAAGAGGAGAAGATCTGATAAATGCTTTAGAAAAATTAGTTTCCACACCATGAGAAAACTTTTTTTCATATTTTTTAGTTTGTTTTTTCTATCAGTAAATGCGCAGGATAACGGTTTATTAGTAAAGGCAGGAGATAAGGCTCCCGGCTTTATTTTAAACCAACAAAACTCGTTGCAAAGTTTTTCAATGCCATATTATAACAGGCTTATTTTAATTCATTTTTGGAGCACTTCGGTTCCTAGATCAAAAGTAAAGAACAGATCTTTAAACCGTTTAGCAGGAAGATATAAAAATGCCATTTACAAAAATGCAGATGGCTTTGATCTTATAGCTGTTTGCGTACAAAGCGATAAAAAAGCATGGAATGAAGATGTAAATAACGATTCGTTAAATAATTTTGTTAATGGCATCGCGCAAAAAGGTTTTAATGATGATATCTGTAAAAAATATGGTGTTACCTCGCTTCCTGCAGATGTGTTGATAGACGAGAAAGGAATTATCATTGGTATTAATCCAAAAATTACTGCGATTGAAGATATGCTGGATGAAAAGAAAAATTTCTTACCAATAAAAAAAGATGTTGTTGGAACTATAGGGCATTCAAGCAATAGAGATGATATTTTAAAATTTGGGAAACTTTATTTATTTGATAGTTATAATGATTCTGTATCATCAACAGTTACAAATGCCAACGGCAGGTTTTCGTTTTACGATATAAAATTAAACCAGGATTTTATTTTAAAAATTGATAACCAAATGGATATTGTTACAACAGATCCGCTTTCTATTTATAACAAGAACGGAGAGCACATACTGGATGCTGTAACCAGGGGAAATGGTTTTGTTTTTTATATTCCTTCAAACATGAGTTATAAATTAACGGATGATAATGCAGATGAAGTATTGAATGGTTCTATTGGAAAAGTAAACGTTACCAAAAATCTTGTGTTTCAAAATAATGGCGCTTCTCTTATTCTTAAAGATGAACAGGAACTACAATCTATTTTAACGATACTACAAAAAAACAAAGATCTTAACGTTATCATTTCAACGCATTCAGATTCAAAACCGGATGAGCAGGCTGCTATGGCCCTTACTACAAAACAAGCTAAAACAGTAAAAGATTTTTTTATTAAAAAAGGTATTGCAGCGG
>JBDSFC010000304.1:0-6545 GCA_039919745.1 Bacteroidia bacterium
AATTCAAATGCCTGACTCCCCATTAACGGTTTGTGGTAAGTACCATTCGTTTTGTTTCTGAATAGTTTTTATATTGAATGGTGTATAAGTACATACCATTACTCCAGTTTGAACCATCAAGTTCATAACTGTTATCCCCATAAATTGTTTTTATTTTATCTTCAAATATTTTATCACCTAATAAATTATACACGCAAATTTTCGCCTGCGATTCATCTTTTACATTAAACTTTACAGTAGTTTTTCCTGAAAATGGATTAGGAACATTGGTAACATTCAATGATCTTGATGTTACTTCTTCTTTTATACCAACAGCCGGATTAATTTTAATAATATAATAGCTTAAAACAGATGCAGGTGCGATTGAACTTGATCCGCTATTGTAATTTGGTGTGTTTGGACAACTAGAGAATGCAGGTGTTAAGTATGGTTGAACACTAAATTGAACAGTATAAGTTCCCGCAGTAGTTGGCGTACCTGAAATTACTGAGCAGCTAACCATATTACCCGGATATTTGTAAACACCCGATGATGCTGTAACTGTTGTGCCAGCTAATAAATTTAAACCCGGAGGCAAATTAAAATTTGTATAGGATGCAGGTGTACTTAATTCAATACGATTAAAGCAAATAGTAATTGAGCTTTGTACTGTATCTTTTGGCACTCTTACAGTAATGTTTTGTGAGTAAGGTAAGCCTACAATTCCTTGTATAAAATTAGTGGCGCTGTCAGGCCAGATCCCTGCATGATTTGTTGCCACAAAAGCAGGATCGTTAGAACAGGTGGTAGCGGCTTGCGCCATTGCTATTACAGAAGAAACCGCGAAAATAAATGTAAATATTTTTTTCATGCTTTAATAATTTTGTAAGGTTTAAATATTGCTAAAGTAATACTCATTACTTAAATAAAAAAGTGAAATAAGCCAAAATTGTGGATTTAATACTTGTTTAAACTCCTGTAATTAGTATCTTTGCGACCTTAAATTAAAAAAAATGGCAGGTAATATAACCTTTACAATGATCAAACCGGATGGCGTTGAAGCAAACAACATCGGACCAATTTTAGCAATGATAAACAAAGCAGGATTTAAGATCCTTGCAATGAAATACATGCGTTTAACAAAAGAGCAAGCAGGCAATTTTTATGCAGTGCATAAAGAACGTCCGTTTTATGGTGAACTAACTGAATACATGAGTGGTGGACCAATAGTAGCGGCCATTTTAACCAAAGATAACGCGGTAGTAGATTACCGTAAATTAATAGGTGCAACTGATCCTTCTAAAGCAGATGAAGGAACAATTCGTAAATTATTCGCGAAATCAATTGCTGCAAATGCAGTACACGGTAGCGATAGCGATGAGAATGCAATTGTAGAATCTAATTTCTTTTTCTCTCAATTAGAAAGATTTTAAGAATAAAAATTAATTTGAAAGCCCGTATTGGTAATTCTTTACGGGCTTTTTCATTAAAAACACAGGCATGGGATTTGCCAGAAAAGTGTGAAAAGCTACCACTTTTAAAAAAAATACCCGCTTTTTAAAAAAAGTAATAAATATTGTTTTGTTTTATGATAAAAATTGAACATTTTTGTTAAAATTTATTAATGTTTTAAATAAACCATTTTGGTATGATAAAATATCTCTCTAACAAATTAGTAAAAGCAGTTACAGTTGTTGCTTTAGCAGGATTAAGTGGCGTTGCTGACGCGCAAGCTCCTAACTGGTCTCAGGCAGGCCCTATTTATAATGCCGGTAGGTCAAGAAATATGATCGTTGATAAAGGTGATCCTTCGGGAAATACATTATACGTAGGAAGTTCATCCAGTGGTGTGTTTACATCCACTGATGCTGGCGCTAACTGGAACGCTGTTTCTTTAACCAATAACAAACTGAACGTAAGTTATATAGCTCAGGCTGTTGATAATAGAATTTATGTTGCAACAGGCGAAGGTTTTTTAAGGCCGGGTCAAAAATTAAAGGCACAACCGGGTTCAGGGCTCTATGCAATTAATAACGGTTCTTTGGAATTAAAAGCTCCAAGCTCAATGGTTGGTACTGTTATTAACCGTATAGCTTGTAGCCCAATAAATGCGAATGTAATCGCAATAGCTACTAATAAAGGTATTATGTTTTCTACTGATGGTGGAAATAGTTTTACTAATGCAGCCCTTTCTACTAATACACTTGCACGTGGCCAGGATGTTAAATTTGATGGGAATGGTATTTTATATTGTTCTATTGGTTGCGAAAGTTCATTAGTTAGCGCCTCTCTTGCTTCTGTAGTTTATAAAGCAAATGATATTAGTTTTAGTGGTTTTACTCCGCTTACTGGCCTTACTTCATCGTTATTACAAGATAGCAATTTTGGCCGAATTGAATTAGCCATTGCCCCTACTAATAACAACGTTATTTACGCTTCATGCGCTACTAAATATGCTGGTACAGGTGCTCCTGCATCTGCAAATACAAAAGGTTTATTTGTTTCTTATGACGGTGGTACTTCGTGGGGATTGATCTTACAAGGTTCTCCGCAATTAGATCCATTATCAAATGGTGAGACCTGCTTTAGTTCTATTGCACCTAATGGGGGTAGTATTTCTTCCGGCGATTACGCACAAGTTATTACAGTTAGTCCTTTTAGCTCTGATGTTTTATATATTGGTAGTTACCAGTTTTATATCTGGCAAAGAACCGGGGGAAGTAATACTAACCCTGTAGGAAGTTGGTTAAAATTAGGCTGTACGTTCTTTAAAAATACAGGTTTATTTTTACCTCCAAATATTCACGATATTAAATTTGTTACTTCTGGTAATCAAATTTCTAAATATTATTTTGTTACAGATGCCGGTATCTATCGCTCTTCTGATGCTTTATACAGCTTTCAACCATTTTACAAAGGTTTAATTACTGGTCAGTTTAACTCTGTGAGCATTGAACGTTACCCATTGAACGCTGGCTCTGCTGGACCTGCCGGAACACCAATTGTTCCATATTCAGGCTTTATTGGTGGTACAGGTGGTAATGGTTTAAATTATTTTAGCGGTGCTTTTCCTTTAGTAACTAAAGAAGAAGTATATGGCAGCGGAGATGTTTATCAATCTGAATTTTCAAAGATACTTCCAAATGCCGCTTATTTTACGCAGGGCTCAGGTAAGTTGTTCAGAACAACAGATGTTAGAACTTCAGATCCAACGCAGGTTGATTTATTGGTAAATTCAAAACTTCAAACCATTGTTCCTTGGGATAACACTATTAACTATGGTGTAACAGGTACCCCCTTTAAAATGTGGGAAAACTACGGACAACAAATTGGCCCCGATTCTGCTGTATTTTATAATGATACATTAAGATTCTCTCAATCAATGATAGGTATTACGCAATTAACTACTCAAACTACTTTTAGTTTTTCAGCAGCAAGACCAAATGCTAATGCTTTAATTGATAGTATCGTTGTAAGAACAGGAACGGTTGTATTACCTATTAACGGCAGCCTTGCTAATGCTCCGGGTTTTACAGGATCAGATAAAAAAGACATTGCAATTCGTTTGAACAGAACGTATGCAGCCCCTGCCACCGGTACTTTTGCTCCTCCTATTACAAATCAAGTTGGACCAGTTGTAACATCAGGCACTTCTGTAATTTTAAAACAAAATATAAACGCTAACGGAGATATCAGTGATTTTATCAGCGTGACATTTACCGCGCCGCCTTTTGCTTCTAAAACTACTGTCAGCGTCACGGGTGTACCGGATTTTGCGGCTTATTACCGTGTATTTGCTACTGTATTCTATAAATATAAAGCAGGTGATATTGTTTCTGTTATTGATGATAAGATCTCTACAAAAACACAAACCTATACAGCTGTATTAACTAATTCATTAAGCTGGGAATATGGTAACAGTCAGCCGGCATTTATTATATCAGCTGCAACACCTACCGCAGTAGGTAATCCTACATTTGCTTTAACGCCTACTACGGGATCAGCTTCTCCTACGACGAATACAGCCTCTCCTACTTTTACGGTTAGACCAAACACGACTACTGTTTATACAATTACTTCTTATGGTACATATACAGCTTCCGCAAAACCGGTAACTTATACTATTAATGCGGTTCCTGCCGGTACGGCTTCTATTGCTAATCCTAGTTATAATTTAAATCCTGGTAATATTACCCAAACCACAACGGCTTTTGTTGTTACACCAACAACAACTACTAATTATACAATAACAGAAACAGGTACAGGTACTTTAACTTCACAGGATACTTACAGTACAGTTAATAGTTCAACTTATAACTTAATGCCGGGTAACGTAAATCAGGCAATGCCTGTATTTACAATCACTATCCCGGTTGGAACTGCTCAAACAACATATACAATGTTAGGCCTAAGTTCAAATACATTAATTGGTGCAAATACATCTACTACCTCCTCTATCTTACCGGTGCAAACTACTACCTCTTTAGGTTATTTTGCAGCAGCAGTTTCTGTAAATAATCCATTAATTAAGATCCCAAGTATATTATCTGCACGTATGGCATTTGGTTATGGTGCTAACGTGTACGTTTCAAACGCTCCTTTAAGTTTAAATAACCCGATCAGTTTGATCAATGTGAGTGCAAACAAATGTTTAACTACAGATGCAGCAGGCCTTAAATTATCTGGTCCTTCAAACTCTGTTGCTATAAATGGAACGGTTACTGCTTTAGAATGGAGCAAAGCCGGAACTGAATTATATTACGCTACATACGATGCACCGCCATTTAGCGGGAATACATTCCTATACCGTGTATCATACTTAGATGCTTTAATGGATTCAACTTCAAAAAGTTATTCCGGTAAATTACACACTAACGTATTTACTTTCTCTGCTACTGTTGCACCCGATGGCTCTAAAATCAACCCTCGTTGCCCTTACAGAACTACTTTATTAGGGACATTTACAAAATTAATTACAGGGATCAGTGTAACAAATGATGATAAAAACATTGCTATTACATTTGATGATCCGTCAGGAACAAAAATACTTTACAGTACCGCTCCTGATGCAAGGGCAACTAATAGTACGAATATAGCTCTTGTATCTAAAAATGGTTCAGGTTTGCCTACATCAAAGATCTATTGTTCATTAATGGAAATGTCGAACAACAAAAAAGTATTTGTTGGAACTGAGTTTGGTGTTTATTATACCAACGATATTACGGCAGGCTCTCCAACATGGCAGGATGGTAATAATAGCCAGTTACCGGTTATCCAGGTATTTGATCTTAAGCAACAAACTATGAGATCATGGGATTGTTATAACCCTGGTGTCATTTTAGCTGCAACTAACGGCCGTGGTATCTGGATCAATAAAGATAATGCTCTGACAAATTATGTTGGTGTTAAAGAAGAAGCAAATATTGCTAATGAAAATAACCTGAGCATTTATCCAAATCCAACAAATGGTACTATATTTATCTCATTTAATGGTGTTGATGGCGAAACTGCTAACATCAGTGTAATGGATATTAATGGCCGTGTTGTTAAAAACGAGAATTTAGGTAAACTAAGCTCTGGTCAACTAAACTACAGCTTCGAAACAGATGATCTTGCAAGCGGTATGTACACTGTAAGCATTACAAGCGATTCAAAAACTAAACGCGTTGCAAAATTAGTTGTTACTAAATAACATTCATTTCTTAATAAAAAAAGCCGCTTCTTACAAGCGGCTTTTTTTTTGCCCTTAACTTTATAAAATAGTAATTATCAATGAAAATAACTGAAGCCGATTCCTTTTACGATCATTTGGAAAAAATGAGTGTAAACGAACTTCTTACCAATATTAATAAGGAAGATAAAACTGTACCGCTGGCAGTAGAAAAGGCAATTCCACAAATTGAAAAATTAGTGAATGAAACGGTTATACGTTTACAAAACGGCGGAAGGTTATTCTACATTGGTGCCGGAACAAGCGGCCGCCTGGGCATTTTGGATGCCAGTGAATGTCCGCCAACATACGGCATTCCACAGGGCGTTGTTATAGGATTAATTGCCGGAGGAGATGAGGCTATCCGTAAGGCAGTTGAATTTGCAGAAGATGATCTTAATCAAGGCTGGTTAGATCTTAAGCAACACAACATTACTTCAAAAGACGTTGTAGTTGGTATTGCCGCTTCTGGTTCTACACCTTATGTAATTGGTGCCTTAAAAAAATGTAACGAAGAAAATATTTTAACAGGTTGCATTACTTGCAACGCCAACAGTGAAATGGCTGCCGTTTCAAAATTTCCAATAGAAGTGGTTGTTGGTCCTGAATTTGTTACCGGCTCTACCCGCATGAAAAGTGGCACAGCGCAAAAACTTGTTTTAAATATGCTTTCCACAACCGTAATGATAAAATTAGGACGTGTAAAAGGAAATAAAATGGTAGACATGCAACTGAGTAATAATAAACTTGTAGACCGTGGCGCGAAAATGCTAATGAAAAATACAGGTTTAGAAAATTATGAAGACGCAAAAGCACTGCTTTTAAAGCATGGTAGCGTAAGAAAAGCGACTGAAGC
>JBDSFC010000320.1:0-5815 GCA_039919745.1 Bacteroidia bacterium
CAGACGATCTCTTTTTAAATTTGAACCATCCGCTTCCAGTTCAGATTTATGAATGTATGGCAATGCAGCAGCCGCAGCAGCCATTTCATCACCAGCATTATTATTGATGGCTGTCATAAAATTATTAACAACTTCGATCGCTTTTTTATCAAACGCATCGATCGCAATATCTTGTGCCCTAAGGATGTTAACAGAAAAACACACAAGTGCAGCTAAAACAAAACTTATTTTTTTCATGGCTTTTTCTTTCAAATATCCGGAAACAAAAGTACTATAAATTAACAGTTTATTGTAACTATGCTTTTTACTGATTAACGTTTGATTTTACCTGATTATCGTTTTTTATAAAAAATGCCTAATTTGGTGATCCTTAACTATCTTTTGAAAACGAAAAAAGCATACCTCTATTCCATTTTTTGCATTTTAGCATTTACACTGTCTGAAATTAAAGCGCAGAACAATCAAATTGCAGATAGCCTTTACAATTTGGTTGCTACGGGAAAAGATTCTACGAAAATAAAATCCTTGAACGAATTAAGCCGTTTATTTTCTGAAACCGATACACAAAAAGCGCTGGAAATGGCGCAAAAAGCATATAAAAAAGCACTCACTATTAGGTCAGATAAATTTATTGCGCATTCATTAAATCGTATTGGCAGCGTTTATGATTATAAAAGTATGCCCGATAGTGCCAACGATTATTATTTACAGGCGTTAAAGCTATTCGAAAAGAACAACGACAAAGATGGAATTGCGACCGTTTACCAAAATATTGGTGTGTTATATTATTACCAGGAGGATTTTGACCAGGCTATTGCCAATTATAAAAAAGCACTCGACATACGTTTACTAACTAATGATGAAAAATATATCTCAAAATTATATAATAACATGGGCGCTTCTTTACGCCGGCAAAAAAAATACGATGAAGCCATTACTTATTATCAAAAAGCGATCGAACTTAAATTAAAACAAAACGATCGGCAATCTATTGCGGCATCTTATCAAAATATTGCTGTTGCATATCAATGCAAAAAAGACTTCAAAAAGGCGTTGGATTATTTAAATAAAGCAATTGAAATAAATACACAATTAAAGAACGACCTGGATCTTGGACTTAACTATACCGGCCTTGCAGATCTTTACGAATCGATGGGAGATTTTAAAAAAGGTATTGAATATGCTAAAATTGCTATAGAGCATGCGGAAAAAGTTGATTCGCCAGACCTGCTTTATAATTCTTACGAGTTATTATGGATATTGGATACACTCAATAATGATTATCGATCAGCGGTGCGGAATCAATATACATCCAGAAAATATAAGACCAAAGTTTTTAGTACCGAAAAAACAAATGCCATAAATAAATTGCGGATCATTTATGAGACTGAAAAAAAAGATCATGAGATCGATCTTTTAAATATTGAAAATGAAGCAAAGAACAAACAACGCTTATGGATGTTCTCTATAATTATTCTCATCACCTTATTATTATTAATGGCATTATATTTTTATTTAAAAAAACGAAAAGACAATCAATTACTTATATTTCAGAAACAAGAGATAATTGATAAAACACAACAATTGCAATTACAGGCGGAAGAAATTGCCAAACACCGTTCGCAAATGAACCCGCATTTTATTTTTAATGCTTTAAACTCATTACAGGGTTTAATATTAAATAATGATAATAATAAATCGATCACACAGATAAACGCCTTGTCGAAATTAATGCGACAAACATTAAATAACAGCGAACATGAATTAATAAGCCTTGAGGAAGAAATAAATTATTTGAAAAATTATGTCGACTTTGAACTTTTACGATTTGACCTTAAGTTTGATTTTATAGTTGAGATAGATCAAAAAATTGATAAAGAGAACACTGGCATTCCTCCAATGATCATTCAACCACTGATCGAAAATTGTCTTAAGCATGCTAAATTAAATACTACTCCCAACGCGAAAATAATTCTAAAAATAACCAATGATGACAAAAAATTAATGGTGAGTGTTGAAGATAATGGTTGCGGAAGAAAAGATACTGAAACAAATTATGATTCAAGAGCTACATCTATTATTAAAAAACGCCTGCAGGAATTAAATAAAAAAGCAGGCTTTGAGGACACTATTGGTTTAAAAATTGTAGATTTAAAAAATAAAAATACTATTGGGATCGGAACGAGATGTGAATTTGAATTACCACTAGTTGAATTATATTAGAATGATAAAAGCAATAATAGTTGACGATGATAAAAGCTGTATTATAACGCTTGAAAAAATATTAGAAAAATATTGCAAAGAAGTTTCTTTTCTTGGTTATGCAAATACTGTTAAAGAAGCGATAGAACTCATCGATAAAAAAAAACCTGATCTTGTTTTCTTAGATGTTGAATTAAATGGTGAATTTGGTTTTGATCTGTTAAATCATATTTCCACCACAAATCTTCAAATTATTTTTACTACAGCTCACGAAAAATATGCGCTCAAAGCCATTAGATCTTCCTGCCTTGAATATCTTTTAAAACCCATTGATCACAATGAGTTACAGGCCGCAATAAATAAATATGAAAAACAACAACAGCTTAGCGACAATCAAAAAAAGATAGAAGTTTTGCTTTCAAACATTACCGGTAATAATAACTCTTTTAAAAAAATAATAATTCCGGGGCACGATTCGTACACTTTTTTAAATACTGAAGAAATTGTTTGTTGTGAGGCAGATATGAATTACACCAACGTATTTACCAATAAGGGAGAAAAAATAGTTTCCACAAAAAATTTAAAAGAATTTGAAGCAACCCTTGACAATTCTGTTTTTTTTCGCTGTCATAAATCGTGGATGATCAATTTACACTTTATAAAAAAATTCATGAAGACCGATAACCAGGTATTAATGATAAATGATATGTTAATAGATATCTCTACACGAAAAAAAGAAGAGTTCTTAACTCTCTTCAAAAAATTTTAGCATAAAAAAGCGATCAAGATGATCGCTTTTTTTGAAATCTATTATTTTAATCCGCTTGTAAGAACGGGTATTTATAATCTGTTGGTGGTGTAAATGTTTCTTTAATTGTCCGTGGAGAAACCCAACGCAATAAATTTATCTTAGCACCCGCCTTATCATTTGTTCCGCTTCCACGGGCACCGCCAAAAGGTTGCTGACCAACTACCGCACCTGTACATTTATCATTAATGTAAAAATTACCTGCAGCATTACTTAATTTTTTTGTTGCTAATTCTATCGCATAACGGTCTTGCGCTAAAATAGCCCCGGTTAATGCATAAATAGAAGTACTATCAACGATCTCTAAAGTTTCTTCAAATTTATTCTCATCATAAACATAAAGCGTTAACACAGGGCCAAACAATTCTTCGCACATGGTTACATACTTAGGATCTTTTGTAACAATGATAGTTGGCTCAATAAAATAACCTTTGCTCTTATCATAATTTCCACCGGCAATAATTTCAACATTACTATCTTTTTTAGCCGCATCAATATATTTCGCTAATTTATCAAAGCTCTTCTCATCAATTACCGCATTAATAAAATTGGTAAAGTCTTCTGTTGGCCCCATTTTCATAGACTTAAGATCTGCCTGTAAATAGCCTTTTACTTCTGCCCACAAATTAGATGGAACATAAGCACGCGAAGCAGCAGAACATTTTTGTCCCTGGTATTCAAATGCACCACGCGAAATAGCTACCGATAAAACTTTAGCCTCAGCGGATTTGTGCGCCATAATAAAATCTTTACCACCTGTTTCGCCAACAATACGTGGGTACGAACGGTATTTATGAATATTGTTACCGATCGTTTGCCAGATATTTTGAAACACTTCTGTACTGCCTGTAAAATGGATCCCTGCAAAATCTTTATGATTAAATACAACATCCGCTGCATCAGGGCCGCTTGGGTAAATTAAATTAATTACCCCATCCGGTACACCTGCTTTTTTAAACACTTCCATCAATACATTAGCGCTGTAAACTTGTGTATTACTTGGCTTCCAAACCACAACGTTGCCCATCATGGCGCAACAGCTTGGCAAGTTTCCGGCGATAGCTGTAAAATTAAATGGTGTTAATGCATAAATAAACCCTTCTAATGGCCTCCACTCTAAACGGTTCCATACACCTGGCCCGGAGATAGGTTGCTCACCGTAAATCTCCATCATGTAATGTACATTAAACCTTAAAAAATCAATTATCTCACAAGCACTATCAATTTCAGCCTGGAAAGCATTTTTGCTTTGGCCTAACATTGTTGCAGCATTTAATTTAGCACGGTATGGACCGGCAATTAATTCGGCCGCTTTTAAGAAAATACTTGCGCGGTGTTCCCAACTTAAATTTTGCCATTTTTCTTTGGCAGCCATTGCAGCTTTAATAGCCTGCTCAACATGCTGTTTTTCACTTTTATAAAAATAACCTAACGTATGCTTATGGTCATGCGGTGGCGCAAGGCGAACTTTTGTTGTTCCACGAACTTCTTCACGTCCAATATACATAGGAATGTCGATCTCCTTACTACGCAATTCTTTTAACATTGCTTGAAGTTCTTTACGCTCAGCACTTCCCGGCACATAATTTTTAATTGGCTCGTTTACTGGTGTTGGTATTTTATAAATTCCTTTTGGCATAATTTTTAATTTATAATTTGAAAATTAAGTTATTTAAACAGGAATCAAATATAAGTTTTTATTGGTTAAAGTGTGTAACTTTGAAGATCATTAAAAATCAAAAAACATACAATTTAATAATTATTGTCTTTGTTCTTGTATTCTCTTTTTTTTGCGTTTATAAGCTACAAAACATTCAGTTTGATTATGATTTTGAAGCCTTTTTCCCAAACGAAGATCATGAACTGGAACTTTATAATAATTACCGTAAAACCTTTGAATATGATAATGAATTTGCCCTTGTTTCGGTAGAAAATACAAAAGGCATTTTCAGGAAAGATTTTTTAACAAAGGTTGATAGCCTTACCAGCCAATTATCACGTTTAAAATATGTTCAACGGGTAACCTCCCCTACTAATTTAAAAACACTTTCACTTGGTGGACTTATTCCAACACAAACCAGTGTGCTTCATTACCAGAACGAAAGTTTGTATAAGGACGACAGCTCTGCTATTTATCGTTCAGCTTATTTGGTGGGTTCATTTTTTCCAATGAATGCAAGATCGGTGAGCATTTATATAAAAACAGACGATAAACTTTCTAAAAGTAAATCGGATTCTTTAGCAAATGGAATTGAAACAACTTTAAAAAAATTTAAGTTTGATGAGATCCATTATGTAGGAAGAATTTTTGCTCAGGGTGTCTATTTAAAAAACCTGCAAAAGGAATTTGTTATTTTTATTTGTCTTTCGTTTTTGGTGATCGTTATTTTTTTATGGTTTAGCTTCAGAAGCCTTTATGGTATTATTGTTCCGGTTGTAATTGTACTGATCTCTATTTTATGGACATTAGGAATTATGAAACTTTGTGGAAAGCCAATAGACATTATGACAACCATGTTGCCAACCATGATCTTTATAGCAGGCATGAGCGATGTGGTTCACTTTTTTTCCAAATATTTTGAAGAATTAGCGAAAGGAACAGTAAGAGAAAAAATTTATCCACTTATATTAAAAGAAGTAGGTTTCCCAACATTTTTAACGCTGTTAACCACTGTGGTAGGATTTTTATCTTTATTGTTTTCGAGCATCAAGCCGATTAAAGAATTTGGTATTTATACTTCTATTGGCGTTACAGTCGCTTTTATTTAAACCTATACTTTACTACCGGCATTATTGTATTTTTTC
>JBDSFC010000026.1:0-5680 GCA_039919745.1 Bacteroidia bacterium
CCTTTTAATTGGGTAGCACCACCATTAATACGATAGAATTTTTGTTGTGTTATTTTTACCTGGCCTACAGGTTTAATAGTATCAAATTGTGGTAATAAAAAATTATCAAGATCAACAAATGATTGTACTGTTCCTTTTCCGAAACTAGGAGTACCAATAATAACACCACGTTTGTAATCCTGTATAGCTGCTGCTAAAATTTCACTTGCGCTTGCGCTGTTGTGATTTACCATAATTGTTAACGGACCATCCCATACTACATCGGGGTTTCTATCTTCCATTACATTACGCGTGCTGTTTTTACCTTGTACCTGAACTACAGGTCCTTTAGGAAAGAACAAGCCGGCCATCATCACAACTTCTTGTAACGACCCACCACCGTTATCACGAAGGTCGATAACGATACCTTTAACATTTTGTTTTTTTAATTTTTCAATTTCCTTACGCATATCATTAGAGCAACCTCTTGCGCCTGTGCGTGTAAAATCAGTATAAAAAGACGGTAAATAAATATAACCGATCTTATTTTTATTTTCAAGTACGGCGCTCTTTGCAAAGGTTTCTTCTATTTCAATAACATCTCTAACAATTGGTATTACTTTAATGCTGTTATCGCTTTTCTTCACGGTTAACTTTACTTCAGTGCCTTTTTTTCCTTTTATAAATTCAATTGCTTCATCAATATCTAAATTGGTAACATCAACGGGCTCCAGGTTTGCTTGTCCAACTTTTATGATCTGGTCACCGGCCTTTAGTTCGCCTTGTTTAAAGCTTGGGCTACCAACTATAATTTCACTTACCATTAAAGCACCGTCTTTACTTTGTAAACGCGCGCCAATGCCTTCAAACTGGCCACTCATTAACTGATCGAATTTCTTTTTTTCTTTTGGTGCAAAATATTCCGTGTGTGGATCATAAACGCCCGTCACAGCATTAGCAAAAGTGGAGAAACGTTCGCGCGGGCTTACTTTATTTAAACGTTTTAACCAATCCTCATTTGCTTTTAAAGTTTTGCGTCTTGCTTCAACTTCTAAAGTATCAAACGATTTTACTTTCCAGGCAGTATCTTTTTTCTCAACAGCCTTCTCTTGTCTTTCCAGCATATCATCTAAACGTAATAAAACCTGGTATTTGATCATTTTACGCCATTCATTCTTTAATTCTTCCTGTGTTTTGGAATAAGTAGTTTTTTCATAATCTACTTCGTACTCTTCGTTAACTGTAAAATCAATTGGTTTAGATAAAAGTTCTTTATTCCAGTTTTCTTTTTCTTTTAAACGTTTCGAAAATGTTTCAATGGATTTGGCATAAAAATCATGACGTTGATTTAATAATTGGTCATCAATATCACGGCGCGATTTTCCTAATTCGTCTATATCCGATTGAAGTAAAAATTTCTTATTATAATCTAAACGTTTAACGTATAGTTCAAATACTTTCTCGCTAAAAGAGTCATCTAATTTTAAAGGTGAGTAATGGTTCTGGTTAAGGCTTCCAAAAAGCAATTCAAAAATAACGTCGTTCTTGTCAAAAACATACTTTACCAACGTAAACGACGATAGGAATATAACCCCTGTGATAAGAAGGGTTTTGGCGGTTATTTTAGACATTAACTTTTGCATATGTACAAATTTAAATTTTTAATACGTAATATCATATTTACACAGCACATATTTTGCCGTACTTGCTAAAAACTTGTTTAAATATTGTTAAATGCCACCAACATAAGAATGTTATATTTAGCGGGTAATATAAGTAACTATGATAGATTTTTCGCGTGCGCAGCTAACTCATTTTTGTGTGCATTTTGTTGGTAATAAAGGACTAGGGGAAGAGTTGACCTTAAGTGATAAAGCCTTTGAGTTTAAAGATGATTTTGTAAAAGAAACCATTTTACGCTATTTTTTAAGTCCTTTTAAAACTGATATTTATTACCAGTTCAAAGGTAAAGTAGATATTTCCCTTGCCAGCGTTGCCAATGTCTGCGAAGACATCTTCGGTTCTCAAAAAGATTTTGTAAACCAAAGCAAACAGGTAGCTGAACATTTATACAATCAAAGCATGCACCCAAAAATAAAAGGTGGCGAGTTTTATGTTTGCTATTTTAAGGATGCAGTTGTAGATGGTGAATTGTGTAACGCTATTGGCTTTTTTAAGACAGAAAATAAAGAAACTTACCTGAAAGTATATCAGCACGTAGATAATTTTGACATTGATTGCGATAATGGCATAAACATTAATAAACTGGATAAAGGTTGCCTTGTTTTTGAAACTGATAAAAATAAAGGTTATAAGCTAAGTATAATTGATACCAACAACCGTAATGCCGAATGTGCGCTTTATTGGGAAGAAGACTTTTTAAATGCTGTAATTAAACCAAATGGTTATTATCATACCAAAAACTTCATCGATACATCTCGCGGCTTTTGTGAGGAAATTCTGACAGAAGCAAACAACGTTAATAAACAGGATCAGATGATGATGTTGAACCGAAGCACTTCTTATTTTAAAGAAAAAGATAAATTCAATTTAAAGGATTTTGAAAAAGAAGTGTTAGTTGAACCAGAGTTAATTGGCGCGTTTAAGGATTACAGAAAGGATTTTAGCAAAAAAATGGACCTTACTGCCATTGATGAGTTTGATGTTTCACAAACGGCTGTAAAGAAAAACCAGAAATACATGAAGAGTGTAATTAAGTTGGATAAAAACTTTCATATTTATATTCACTCCCGCCACGATTATGTAGAACGTGGTTATGATGAGGAAAAAGGATTAAAATACTATAAGCTGTTTTACGTTAACGAAGAGCAGGGGTAAGCATTATATTAATTGTCACTTCGCTCTGAGTCAAGAAGTGTATCTGTGTCGCCCGCGATCAACCTTACATTAAACCGTCATTTAACTGTTTGCATTACATTTGTTAGAAATTACTTAGTTTTCTTTTTATTAAAGGTAAAGACAACTTCGTTTGGTTTGGTCAGTATGAGAGTTTCGCCAACCTGCTTATATTCTAATTGAATAAAATCTTTCATGATATAATCTTCTACTTTAGCATCATCGGGCTGTGTACAGCTTTGATCGCTTATTTGCATACCACCTAAAAAGTTGATCTTATTACCAGTTATCCTGTATTTACCCGAATAGGCATTACAGCCATATCCTGCATAAGTGCTGTCTTCAAAGCGTAAAATTGAGTGATCGTGGTTTAACGAAATACTGGTTTTTGCTTTTTTATCTTCAACATTGCTTAAAACCCAGGTAATACCTTTAAGGCCTGTTTGTGATTTAGAGGTGAGAAAAAATAAAGAAATAATGAGTATTAAATATTTTTTCATGGTTTTTAAGTTTAGGCAGTATTAACTCTCTGCTTTCTTTTTAACAACCAGGATCATATTTTGTTCAAGAGGTAAATAACCAAACTCATAACAATATATGTAGGTATGATTATTTTTGGTAACAAGTTGGTTAGTGTAATACTTAAAATTAAACCCCTTATCAATTAATTTTTGTTTTGGTAATGTTATTTTATCCGTTTCCGGAAGGCTTTCTTCGAGGATCCTGCGGTTCTTGCGTAAAATGTTATTTACATTTCTAACATAATTGGTAGTGTCGCTGTTAACCTTATTATTAAAGGCATTGCGGCACATATCACTACAAAATTTCTTATCAACGCGGCCTTTAATTATTTCGCCGCATTCAGGACAGGTGCGTTTTTCCATAACTAAAACTAAGCAATAATTTTTAAAGTGTTTTTTACCAGTTTCGCCTTTTGTTTTGCCTTTAAAAGATCATCATCTACAATTGTGGCATGTCCCATTTTGCGAAATGGTTTTGTAGTAGCCTTTCCATATAAGTGCACATACACACCACTAAATTTTAAAACATCTTCTAAACCCTGGTAAACGGCAGTGCCTTCGTAACCAAAATCTCCTAATAAGTTAACCATAACACCTGCTTTTATAATAGCTGTATCACCAAGGGGCAAATTTAAAATTGCGCGCCATTGCTGTTCAAATTGAGAAGTAATATTACCTTCAATAGTATGATGTCCGCTGTTATGAGTACGTGGTGCGATTTCATTTACCAATACTTTTCCATCTTTGGTCAAAAATAGTTCCACTGCTAAAAGACCAATAATGCCAAGTTTTTCGGCTATGTCTGCCGCTAATTTAAGCGCTTCTTTTTCTACACTTTTTTTGATGTTTGCCGGACTGAATAAAAATTCAACCAAATTAGCTTCCGGATTAAACTCACATTCAACTACAGGAAAACATTTTATTTCACCGCTTTCGCTACGTGCAACAATTACTGAAAGTTCTTTATCAAAATCCACCAAACGTTCTAAAACAGAAGGCGCTTCAAAGGCCTTATCTAAATGATGTGGGTTAACTAATTTCACAACGCCTTTACCATCGTACCCGCCTTTACGAAGTTTTTGAAAGAAAGGAAAATAATCAGCATACTTTGAGATCTGCGCTTTCTTTTCAACTAAAAAAAAGTCTGGACTAGGAATGTTATTACGTTGATAGAACATTTTTTGCAAACCTTTATCCTGTATCATTTCGATGATGTGTGGTTGTGGATAAACTTTTTTTCCTTCTTTTTCAAGAGCTTTAAGTGCTTCTACATTTACGTTTTCAATTTCTATTGTAATAAGATCTTTATCTTTTCCGAAATCGTAAACTGTATCAAAATCGTTTAAACTACCTTGAGTAAATTTTTTAACCAGGTGCCTGCAAGGTGCATTCTTATCAGGATCTAAAACAGAAATATTTAAATTTAGATTGATAGCATTTTGAATAAGCATTCTCCCCAATTGTCCGCCACCTAAAATGCCTATATTTATTTGTTGAATGGTTTTAAACATGTATGAATTATTTGAACGGTAAAGATAATTAAACTAAAATTGATACCTTTAAATATCTTATAAAATACATGAAAAAACTTTTACTTCAGTCTCTTTTACTAATAGGTGGAATTGCAATAGCACAAAATGATTTTAACTGCGGATTTCTTAATGCAAAAGAAGCATTATTTAAAGAAGATCCAACTGCAAAAGCACGTTTCGAAAAATTGATCGAGGAGGCTAATAATCAGGGTGCTAATGGCACTCAGTTAAAAACTACTGCAACTACTTATACTATTCCTGTTGTTTTTCACATATTACATTTGGGTGGTTCTGAAAATATCAGTGATGCCCAGATACACGATGAGATGGTAATATTGAACCGTGATTTTAGTAAATTGAATCCTGATACAACCAGTATTATTGCTCAATATAAACCCATAGCAGCCAATTGCCAAATAGAATTTAAATTAGCCACACTTGATGAGAACGGGCAATGCACCAATGGCATTACCCGCCATTATACAACAAATACCAATTGGGTTGCCAGTAACGCTTATTATACTTATACATGGGACAGAACTAAATATTTAAATGTATACGTTGTAAAAACCATGCAGGCTGGCGCTGCAGGATATACCTATTTGCCGGGAATGGCTAGCGCTAATGCAGATGCCATAGTTGTATTGCATAATTACATTGGTAGTATTGGCACTTCAAATTCTTACACTTCAAGAACATTAACACACGAAACAGGACATTGGTTTAACCTGCAACACGTTTGGGGAAGCACCAATCAACCCGGTGTTGCCTGTGGCGATGATGGTGTAACCG
>JBDSFC010000333.1:0-4585 GCA_039919745.1 Bacteroidia bacterium
CCCGGATCTTGCAAGGGTTGGCGGTAAATATCCTGATAGCTGGCATTACAACCATATGCTCGATCCAACTTCAATGTCTCCCGGTTCTATTATGCCGCCATATCCATGGTTATTTGATGATCAGATAGATGTTTCTTCTACAGTTGCAAAAATAAAAGCTATGCAAAGATTAGGTGTGCCTTATCCTGAAGGTTATGAAAATATTGCCGCAAAAGACATGGAAATACAAGCGAAAGCAATCTCAGAAAATTTAAAAAAAGATGGGGTGCAGGTATTAGCAGATCGTGAAATTGTCGCGCTTATTGCTTACCTACAAAGAATGGGTACTGATATAAAAAATCAATCTAAAGAAACAGCAAATAAATAACCTTAAAAATAAGCTATGAAATTTATAAACTATTTAGAAGGCATGACGGGGATTGGATTTTATCCCTTGACATCACTGATGATCTTCTTTGTTTTTTTTATTGGGGTCACCGTATTTATTATAAAAGGAAGTAAAGAATATTTCAATACACTATCACAACTACCCTTAAATTCAGACAGTTCAGTTACAAACTCAAATAACCAAAGCTATGACGAAGTTAACTAAAAATGCAATTTGGTTTGCCTGCTTATTCTTAATACCATTGTCAAACTATGCACAAGGGCCTGGAGCGGTAGGTACTACGACTTATTTTTCAAATGCTTTATTTAATACATTACTTGTGGTAATTATAATATTACTAATTGTGATAATTGGGCTTAACGCAGCTCTTAAAAATATTACTCAAAGCGAATACATCCAAAATAAATTAAAAAAGAAAGAAACAAATGAGAATGATGTTGTTACCAAAAGCCTATCTGAATTAAAAGAAACAAAAGACAACAATACAATTACAAAAAGCCTATCGGTATTAATATTATTATTTGTTGGATATAACTGTAACGCTCAATCTGCTTTATCTTCTTCACAAGATTGGTTGATCGGAGGATTGGATATGTTCACTTTCTATTTCATGAGCGCAATAATTCTTTTTGAATTTATTTTAATGCTTGTTCTTTACAATATAATAATGGGAATATTAAAAACAGATAAAGTAATTATTCCTGTTGCAAAACCAAAAACCAAAACAATTCTTGAGAAATTAAACGCTTCGGTTGATATTGAAAAAGAAGCAGATATAATGTTAGACCATAATTATGATGGTATAGTTGAATTAGATAATGATCTGCCACCGTGGTGGAAATATGGGTTTTATCTCACAATAATTATTGGTGTAATTTATTTGATCAATTTTCACGTTGCCGAAACCGGCGATCTGCAAACGGTTGAATATGAAAAATCATTAATTGTTGCAAAAGCAGAAGTAGATGAATACATGAAAACAGCAGCAAATAATGTAGATGAAACTACTGTAAAACAATTGGAAGGTGCGGATCTTGAAACAGGAAAAGAACTTTTTATTACAAATTGTGCAACGTGTCATGGCAAATTCGGTCAGGGTACTGTTGGTCCAAATTTAACCGACGCCTACTGGCTTCATGGTGGTGGATTATCCGATATATTTAAAACGGTTAAATATGGTTGGGTTGATAAAGGAATGAAATCCTGGAAAGAAGATCTTTCACCAATACAAATTGCGCAGATCTCAAGTTTTATCAGAACATTAAATGGAACTAATCCTGCGGGAGCAAAAGTTGCACAAGGAGATTTATACAAAGAAGAAAAAATTAGTGTTTCAGATACATTAGTAACAAATACAGACTCGTTAAATATTTTGAAAGATACTATACATTAGAATTTAAAGATCGATGGCACTTGCGGAAAATATTGAAGGGTTCAGGGATCACATTGGAACTATTGACGAAAACGGGAAACGTAATTGGTTAAATCCTCATAAACCAAAAGGTAAACTATTTAATTATCGTAAGTATTTAAGCTATTTATACCTTATTGTTTTCTTTGGATTACCCTTTATTAAAGTTCACGACGAGCCTTTATTTTTAATAAATATTTTGGAAAGAAAATTCATTTTGTTTGGAATGATCTTTTGGCCGCAGGACTTTTTTATTTTCGGCATTGGCTTACTAATATTTATTGTTTTTATAGCATTGTTCACAGTTATTTTTGGTCGTGTATTTTGTGGATGGGCTTGCCCGCAAACTATTTTTATGGAAATGCTCTTCAGGCGAATTGAGTACTGGATAGATGGAGATGCCCCACATCAAAAAGCTTTAATAAAAGCGCCATGGGATGCAAATAAATTATTTAAACGTATATCAAAATATGTTTTATTTTTTGTTCTCTCCTTTATAATAACAAATACATTTTTTTCTTATATAATCGGTATTGATGAATTGTTTAAAATAATTAAAGAACCATTATCTGCACATATTGGTGGTTTCACATCTATCCTAATTTTCACAGGTGTTTTCTTTTTTATTTATTCCTGGTTTAGAGAACAGGTTTGCATCATCGTTTGCCCCTATGGAAGAATGCAGGGCGTTTTACTTGATAAAGATTCGGTAGTTGTTGCATACGATTATGTAAGAGGTGAAGACAGGCATAAATTTAAAAAGAATGAAGTTCGTACAGGAGGTGATTGTATAGATTGTAATTTATGCGTTAAGGTTTGCCCTACTGGCATAGATATAAGAAACGGAACACAGCTTGAATGTATTAATTGCACCGCCTGTATTGATGCGTGCGATAATATAATGGAAGGTGTAGGATTGGAAAAAGGATTAATACGGTTTGACTCAGAGAACGGAATTAAAAATAAAGTAAAACTTGCATTTACGGGGCGCATGAAAGCCTATTCTGCGGTTTTAATGTTATTGATTGGGGTCGAGAGTTTTTTATTGATAAGCCGCTCCGATTATGATGCAACTATAATTCGTGCAAAAGGAATGTTGTACCAGGAGCAACCCAACAACCAGGTTAGTAATTTATTTACCATTAAACTTGTAAATAAAACCCGAAAAGACCTGCCTGTTGAAATAAAAATAGAAGGCTTTCCACATGCCACTATAGAGATAATTGGAAAAGCTATGTCAGTAAAAAAAGAAGATATGACGCAAGGAAGTTTTTTTATCTTTTTAAATAAAAGCGATATCAAAAAAAGAAAAACAGAATTAAAAGTAGGAATTTACAGTAATGGCAAATTAATTAAAACGGTTAAAACAAATTTTCTTGGGCCAATTACAGTATAAAACAATTAATTATGAGTTGGGGAATTAGAATCACAATAGTTTATACGGGTTTTGTTGTACTAATATCAAGCCTTGTGTTTATTAGCGCCAGTAATAAAAGCGAACTGGTTGCAAAGGATTATTATTCGCAGGAGTTAAAATACCAGGATCGTATTGACGCTATTGAGAATGAAAAACAATTGAAAATTAGTATTGAATATACCCTTGAAGAAGAACAAATTATTTTAATGTACCCTCAAACGGAAATAGATAAAACATTTAATGGTGAAATTCTTTTTTTTCGCCCGTCTGATGCGTCAAAAGATCTAAAGATCAACTTAAATTTTGATCAAGATGGTAAACAGGTTATTAAAAAGTCAAAACTTATAAAAGGAATTTATAAAATGTGTATCACATGGAAGAACAACAATAAGATGTTTTATAAAGAACAAATAATTACTATGTAATGACATTTTTAATCGCAGCCATATCCTTAGGTTTTTTAGGCAGCTTTCATTGCATAGGTATGTGCGGACCAATTGCTATGGCTTTACCGGTTCATACATTGCCACTTCGCAAAAAATTTTTCTCGATTTTTTTTTATAATTTAGGTAGAATTGTTACTTATACGTTATTAGGTGCGTTATTTGGACTTATAGGACAAAGTTTTTTCTTATTTGGGTTTCAGCAAAAGCTATCCGTCACACTTGGTGTGATGATTTTATTAGGCTTAATATTTTCACAAAGAAGCATTAATAAACATTTATTTACGCATAAAATATATACGTTGCTTAATAAATTAAAAAGCAAAATATCTATGCAGTTTCAAAAAAAAACCATTCGCTCTTTTTTTACTATCGGATTTTTGAACGGTCTTTTACCTTGCGGATTGGTTTACTTGGGAATTGCCGGTGCCGTTTCAACCGGAAGTGTTTTTAAAGGGGCAATTTTTATGATGGTATTTGGTATGGGAACTCTTCCGTTTATGTTTGCCATCAGTCATACAAGCCATCTTATTACTGCAAATACAAGGACAAAAATAAGAAAAGCGATGCCGGTGATGATTGGTTTAATGGCAATACTATTAGTGTTAAGAGGCTTAAATCTTAATATAAAATACATCAGCCCGGCTTTAACAGAAGAAAAAGCAGTTAATACCCTTGCCAATAAACAAATAAATTGTTGCCATAAAAAATAAATTATGTACTGGGAAAAATATTCATATTCTAAAATCAAGAGCAAGGTCTTCGAAGCTTTAAGTCTTAATACAAATTACCGTACAGAAAACATTTTAGGAATACCTGGTACATTTTTGGATACCGATATTTTTTACGATGATGCTGCATTTCTTAAAGACGCTCCTTTTTTATCAACGCTCATTGCCAATCCTAATCATATTGGAGTACATACT
>JBDSFC010000336.1:0-7647 GCA_039919745.1 Bacteroidia bacterium
TGAGGCTATTTCCATTTCCTGGATCTGCATTTCAAAACCTTTGATCTTGCAGGTTTCGTTTATCTCACTAAAGCTAATGTCTTTAAAATCCCTGTTCCTGAAAATATAATCTGATATTTTTTGTAAAGGTTCATAATTTAAAAGATGGCCATCTGTCAGTTTTATTTTTATTTCGCCATCCATTGTATTACCAATTACTTCCATTTTGTCATCCAGGTCGGTCTTAAGTTTAGCATTTACAAAAATATTACCTTGCAATTGTTCACTTACAATGGCTTTTTGTCCAAAATTCTCAAATTCATTAAACACTTTATTTACATCCATTCCTTCAATATTAACGTCTGCAGATATTTTATTCAAATTATATATAGTGCCTTTTGCAAACAATTTACCATCGCAAGCGTTCATGTTTACAGATTTTACATCTAACAATTTATTATTGTAAGTAAGAATAATACTTGCATTTGATGCCTTAACATTTCGGATAAATAATTTTTTGGCAAATAATGACACATTAAAATCAAAATTGCTTTGTTGCGCTTTTATTGTTTTTTTTGCGGCTTTTTTTGATGCGTCATTTTGTTTTTCTGTTTTAACTGTAAGGAACGGGTTCAGGTTAAAACTTTCAGATCGTGCAACCAAAGTAGTTTTAAATCCATTGCTGTATCCAAGAGCAAAATTTGTAAAATCTGTTACATTGCCCTGTAGAATTACATTGCCTGCATCTGTTTTTAAAAATAGATTTTCGAACTGAAGATCTTTATTACTTATATTGGCATTTCCATCAATTGTATATACGTACGGTTTATTTGTTTCCTGGTAACTAAGCGCATTAAAAAACAAGCCAGCCTTTAGCTTCATTGGATCATCTAAAAATTCTTTTTTATTTAATTTATTAGTAGGTCCGGAATAAGTGATCCTTGCAACACAACTTCCATTTAAAATAAATTCTTTTTCGGGATTAAAATTAATTTTTGAGGCATTAATAAATAAATTGGCGTCAATATTAATAAATGGGCTATCGAAATTTTTTACAATAACAGCTGCGGTAAAAGGAAAGCCGTAGAGATTGCCTTTTACAGGTTTAAAAATAATTTTTGCCTTTTCTGAATTGCCCATTTGCCTCGACGAATCAAGGCTTACAATTATTCCATCAAAAGATAAGTTTGAATATGGAACTTTACTGTGCCCTATTGTTACATCGTTATTTTTACTGCTTACGCGCGCAATTACTATTGGATCTTGTTTAACGCCTAATTTCGCGATCAATAAGATCTTTGCATCAACAGATTTTTTCACATTAAAATTAGCCAGGAATTTTTGAAGATTAGTATTTAAAAGGCTTACACCTTTTTCGTAATTAACACTTTGGCTTTCGATAGATAGCATTATTTGTTTTTTATCGTTTAATTCAATAAAAGAACCTACAAAAAAAGGATGATTACCAATGCTAACATAAGAAGGTTGATGAACAAAAATAGTTTTGCTTTTAGTGAACAAGCTTATATGCAGATTTAAACCAACTAATGTATTTTTAAGAAAAGGTCCTTTTTCTGCCTTAAATAATAAACCGCCAACTTTAACATCGCCAAAAAACCCAGCTTCTATGCCATCCTGCTGGTGTTTTAATTTAATAGTATTATCTACAAAATAAAAATCAATTTTTTGCCCTCTTTCTGTATCGATAAAATTAAATTGCGTGCGCCTTACAGTTATTTTTTTTACTTCAAATTTTATTGCGCCTGAGTTAGAGCTGCCGGATTTTGTTTTTAATTCAAAATTCCTAAGACCATTCTCATCTTTTAAAAGATCGATCTTTGCATCATTAATAACAACAGATTCAACGATGAATTTTTTTTCCAGTAACTTTTCTAAATTTAACGAAAGTGAAATGGATCCCGCTTTTAAAATTGGTATCTCTTTGTTTTGACGCAACTCACTTGCCATGTAAGTATTTTTTAATTGGATAGATGCATTTGGCCAATCGCTAAAAAAAGAAACGTCGATATCCTCTACCTTTAAAATCAAACCATAATCCTCTTTTAAATTTGAGATCAGTGCGGTGGCCATTTCTTTTTTATAAAATGTAACTAAAATAAAAACGGAAGTAATTATTAAAAGAATACAAGTAAGTAAACCGATAAAAAAACGTTTGATATATTTTTTATACTTCAAGTTGAAATGATCCAAAAAAGAAAAAGGTAGTTAATTTTGAGTAATAATTTCTTGTAATGGTAATAATATTAAGCAAAT
Organism: Bacteroidia bacterium; assembly: GCA_039919745.1. GTDB lineage: Bacteria > Bacteroidota > Bacteroidia > B-17B0 > Aurantibacillaceae > Aurantibacillus. The sequence goes on from JBDSFC010000336.1 coordinate 2,254, forward strand.
TTTATGCCAGCGCGTCGTTGAAAAAGAATTATTAATAAGGATTAGCGCGCTGATCCCTTTTGTCGGAGAATTGGCTCTTGAAAATAAATTTTCAACGACATGCCATAAAACAAAAATCCCGCAAAAGCGGGATTTAAAATTTTTGGGTAAATGATGGGATTCGAACCCACGACCCTCGGTACCACAAACCGATGCTCTAACCAACTGAGCTACATCTACCATTTAGGAGGGCAAATGTAATAATTTTTTAAATAAAATAAAAATTGAAATTAACGAATCAGGGTAACATTACCTTTTTTGAAATTTTCGTCGCCGTTAAGGCATTTTACTTTCAGGTACCAGCCAAAAACCCCAACATCAGCAGGCCTGCTCTTATATATGCCATCCCAGCCTTTTGTTTTGTCAGTTGTATCAAACACTTTCTCACCCCAACGATTATATACGGCAAAATAAACCTCATCAACTTTTAAACCACGAACAAATAAGAAATCATTTTTTCCATCGCCATTAGGTGTAAAGGTATTTGGTATAAAAACATCAATATCCAAACAACCTTCTGAATACGCTTCAACACTTACCTCAGCATATTCTTTACAGGCACCGTTTGTAGCAACCGCGGTATATGTGGTTGGCCTGTCAGGGTGCGCGGTTACAGTATAACCGGATGCCGGGGTTGTGCTGCCCGGCGGTAACCAGGTTACCAAAGCCCCCGGATCACCAATATAAGTAAGGGTGGTTATGCTGCCTGTTACAACTATAACAGGATTAGCAACTGCACTAATTGGTGTTGTAGAAAGTTGTAAAACATTTACTCCTGTAGTTAATAAAAACTGGCATGGGCTTCCGCTTACTACTAGTGTAGTTGTAATAACAACTGAATATTGTGTACTAACTGATGGCGATGCGCTTGGATTAGCCGCAAATGGAAGATCCAGGGTTGAAGGTGGTGTCCAGGCATAAGCGGTGCCGCCTGAAGCGGCCAATTGCACACGACTGCCTTTACAAACAACCGTTGCTCCGTTTACTGCAACCGGCGGTGGTGTTAATACCGGAACCGGCTTAATAATAGTGTCAGTGCAACCATCGCTATTTGTTACTATTAAAGTTATCGAATATGTGCCGCCCGTGGTGTAAAAATTATATGGGTTTTGTACCGTGCTTGTTGCTGTTGCGGACAAAGTCCATTGCCACGCTGTAATATTTACGGTTGACAGATCGTTATAATAAACACCACCACCGCAAGGGTTAGTAGAATAATTAAAATTAGCTGTCGGTTTTGGATTAACAATTACTGAAGTTGTAAGTGTTTGAGAGCAATTATTACCACCAGTATTATTAAAAATAGTAACTGAATAAATGGAATTTGCTGTTGGTGTAACTACAGGATTTGCGATACTTGTATTACTAACCTGTGCGCTTGGTGACCATGTGTAACTTGTACCACCGCTTGCATTAAGCGTAGCACTTTGGCCTGCACAAATAGTTGAACCGGCGACAACGCCCGGCAAAAAATTAAAAATAGAAACAGTATTTGTTTTTACATCAGAGCAGCCATTAATATCTATCGCTGTTAACGAAACCGTATAAGTACCATTACTTAAATAACTGTGAGATGGATTTGTACCGGTAACAACAGGACTTCCATCACCAAAATTCCAAGAATAAGGATTGTTTGTGAAACTACCAGTTGAAGAATTTGTTGTTGAAATGCTGTTTGTACAAGGTGTTGTTGCTAAAGTAAAATTACTTACAGGCTTTGGGTAAACAGTAATAAAAGTTATTGAACTGTCTTTTATATTACATGATGCAGGATCACTTACTACCAGCGAAACAGTGTATGTGCCGGGAGTAGTATATGTAACAACAGGATTGATTATTGTAGAAGTTGTATTGGTATTAGGTCCAAGATACCATATAAAAGAAGTGCCCGGCCCCGTTGGTGGTGTAGCATTTGTAAAACTTACTGTTAATGGCAAACATCCCGCTACTGTATTTGTATTGATGGTTGAAACGGTAACTAATAATTGGAAGTTTATTTTAAAAACACCATTATTACAATTGTTATTATCGCTGTTATGGTTTGGATTTCCTGGTGTTCCCGGCCACGCGCCTGGTGTTACCGGAAAATCATCATTACCGCCACAACCTGCACAAACCGATTGATAAATAACACCACGCGGATCAAATCTTGAAGTTCCGCCATCCACATGCTCTTCACTTTGATTGCCGCCAAAATAAGAACCATATAAAAGATTAGCGGCATTAGGAGAAAGGCCCATCAGGTAAAAATCCTGTCCATCTGTAATGGATTGTGTTGGCGATTGCAAAGGCATACCTGTCATAGCAGAATATGGTGGAAGGATCGGTCCGCCCCAACCCGATAAATAAATATTATCACATTTATCTACTGCAAAGGCCGACGGAGAAATATCACATACTGTAGCATTGCTTCCAAAAACCGTTGAAAGATTTACGGTTGATAATGTACTGTTATATCTTCTTATGAATTGATGTTTGTTTGGGTTACTGTATGGTATAACGGTTCCGGAATTGACAACTCCCATATTGCCTTCTGATTGGCCGTAAACATAAATATTATTGTTCCTGTCCTTTTGAACAAAAAAAGATTGATCGTAACTTCCGGTGCCCAAATAAGTAGAATGCAACGCCGTATTTCCTGCTGGATTTAAATGAAAAATATAACCATCGGCAATACCGCCGTTATTAGAAGTACTATGAGCGCCTGGTGTTGTAGGAAAATCACTGCTGCATGTTCCACCAGTCAAATATGTTTCAAAACTTGAGTTTACAATTAACGCATTGCCACTTTCATTTAAACTGCCTCCAACATAAGTACAATAAAGCAATTGTGTTAATGACGAATTAAATTTAGCAACAAGCGCATCTTGCTTTCCACCAAGCGTAACGTCAAACGCACCAGCGGTAACCGGAAAATTTGATGAACGCGTGCTACTGGCAATATAAATGTTGTTTAAAATATCCACCTGTATCTCGCCACGGTATTGATCTCCATAATTATGCTGTATCGAATCTGTTACGTATTCCTGAACAGGACCTGAGGGTGTTGCAAGCGTACTTAAATGGTTCACATGATTCACGCCATCGTTATCACTTCCTCCTAAAAAAGTACTTCCCATTAAAGTTGTACCTGTAGAATTAAGTTTACCAATATAAATATCAGTTCCGTTGTTAAAGGTAGTTCCATTATAATAAAAACTCAAATAAAAACCACCGTTAAAGGAAATATCATAAGCATTTGTAGTAACCGGAAAATTAGCAGAACCGGTTGCCCCATAAAAACATAAATTATTATTACCATCTACAATAAGGCTTGTAACTATTTCGCTACCTAAACCGCCAATATAAGTTGAATAGAGCAAACCACTTCCTGCGGAGTTATATTTTGTAATTACAACATCTGTATTTGAAGTATTTGGCGTATACGTAGCTGCAAAAGAAGTTTGAAAAGCACCTGGCGTAACGGGGTAACCATTGTTAAATGCTGTACCACCTGAATACAAATTTCCTGCAGCATCAAATGTTGCGGTCATTCCAAAATTATCTGCAGTAGAGCCTGATTGCGCAGCAAATACCAATAAAGGATCAATTATTAATTCGTGATTTTTATCATATCCATTTGGAAAATCAAAACTTAAAACGTCTTCTTTGAATTTATAATTACAAATAACTTTTTTTACTCTTCCGTTTATTAATTGATATGCATAAGGCTTTTGTTCGATGATTTCATTCACTTCGAGTTTAATAACTAAGGCCCCCTCTTTTAATTTAATTTTATCAACGCCTTCATATTTTAATTTTATAATATCCGGCGACACATTTGGCTTAACATGAAAATTATATTTTAATCCGGTAGCGGAAGTTATTGCTTCATAATCAATTCCGTTATACATATTACGCAGCCATATCTGGTGGTAATTACCCACATTTGATTTCCATTTCTTTTTATCGTTACCAATAAAAAAATTTTCGTAATCAGTGCCTTTTTGATTTTTTTCTACCTGTGGGTTTGGATTACAACCTTCAAAATGGATCTTATAAGCGTGGTTCTTAATAGCATGATCTTTATACTTGGCACTCATAAAACCGCCATGGTGCAAACTGCGGTATTTTTTCTTATCGTAAAAATTAAAGGTGAGGCAATTTTTTTCTACAAATAAACCTCCACCATCCAATTGTGCCCTGAAAAGAATTTTATCATCCCATTGGCCAAGATTTTCGGTTAGTTTTAGGACCGGGCTCACATGTGGCACTATGGCATGCCTTGTAGAGTCAATTTGGGAGAATGACGGGGCAAAAATTCCAATAAAAAAAAGTAATATGAAGCTTTTTTTAAGCATTAACCAAATATACATTAAAGTAGTTTATTTTACAAGACGCTCAGTAATCCGATCCTGTTAAAGACCTTTTCGTTTGTAAATCCTTTATTTTCAACCAAAAATATACAACAACATGCTTAAATAAGATAAAATTAAAGCGTGCTCTACCGCGTTTTTTAGTAATTTTGCAGCCTTATGCCAAATATTGTTGCTATAGTAGGAAGACCGAATGTTGGAAAATCAACACTTTTTAATCGTTTAACAGAAACCCGACAAGCCATTGTTGACGAGGCTTCCGGTGTTACCCGTGATCGTCATTATGGAAAATCAGAATGGGGTGGTGTTGAATTTAGTGTAATTGATACAGGAGGTTATATTCTGGGCAGCGATGATATTTTTGAAGGAGAAATTCGCAAACAGGTTGTTATTGCTATTGAAGAATGCAGCGCTATTTTATTTGTATCTGATGTAACAGAAGGTGTTACCTCTTTTGATACCGAGGTAGCTAACATTATCCGCAAAAGCAAAAAACCGGCTTTAGTAATAGCCAATAAAGTAGATACACATGATAAAGCCGCTTATGCCGCTGAATTTTACCAGTTTGGTTTAGGTGAGGTTTTTCCCGTTTCAGCCGCAACCGGCAGTGGCACAGGAGATCTATTGGATGCTTTAATTAAGATATTACCAAAAGATGAAAAAGCTATTGAACAGGCCGACATTCCACGTATTGCTATTGTGGGACGCCCTAACGTTGGCAAATCATCTTTAACAAATGCCCTTTTAGGCGAAGAACGCAATATTGTAACGGATGTTGCAGGAACAACCCGCGATACCATCAATTCACGCTATACTAAGTTTGGCCACGATTTTTATTTGATAGATACAGCCGGAATGCGCAAAAAAGCTAAGGTTCATGAAGATCTTGAGTTTTACAGTGTATTAAGGACAATTAAAGCAATTGAAGATAGTGATGTTTGCCTTTTAATGATAGATGCCCAGGATGGTATGGAGGCACAGGATCTTGCCATTCTAAGCC
>JBDSFC010000408.1:0-3152 GCA_039919745.1 Bacteroidia bacterium
GATGATGGTGTAACCGATACACCTTTAACAAAAGGCCACACCAATTGTAGTTTAAGTTCTGCCGTTTGCACATCAGGCGTTGTTGAAAATGTTCAAAATTATATGGAGTATGCTTATTGCTCAAAAATGTTTACACAAGGTCAAAAAACAAGAATGTGGAATTGTATTATTGGTGGTGTTGCAGGAAGAGATAATCTTTCAAGCAATGCTAATCTAATAGCAACAGGTGTTATTAACCCAAATGCCAATTGTGCACCAAAAGCAGATTACGTTTCTAATGCGGTAACCTGTATTGGTAATAATTTCAGTTTTACAGATTTTAGTTATAATGCGCCAATAACTAATTGGACTTGGAGTAGCCCTTCTGCTGCAAACACATCTACATTACAAAATGGTGTTTTAACTTTTACAAGTTCTGGTATTACTTCAGTTCAATTAAAAGTGGGTAATGCTTTTGGTGAAGATTCTATTACCAAACAAACACTTATTGTTTTAGCAGGACCAAATAGCGGAACATTGAACCTTACTCAAAGTTTTGAAACAACTTTTCCGGATAATAACTGGATAGCTACTATTCCGCAATACGGTAGTGGCTTTAAATTAGATACTGCAACATCAGCAACTGGCACAAATTGTATCTGGATCAATAATTTTTATGATAACCCTAATGGACCGGTTAGTTTTTATACACCTTTATATAATTTACAAAATATAATTAACGGACCACAGATCTCCTTTAAGTATGCTTATACACAACAGGCAACCAGTAATAATGACGCGTTAAAAGTTTTTGTATCAAGTGATTGTGGCGCATCCTGGGCACAGCTTTATTCAAACAGTGGTACACAATTAAATACAACGGGTACACTTGTTTCAACAGCATATCTTCAGCCACAGGCTTCTGATTGGAAAACAGAAATGTTGAGCTTAACCAACTATGTAGGAAGCCAGAAAGTTGCTTTTAAATTTGAATTTACGCCAAACTCAGGCAATAATATTTTTGTGGATGATATTAATGTAAGTGGTACTGTAAATGTAAGAGAGAATAACCTTGTTTTAAATTCTGTTAGTGTTTATCCAAATCCTTTCTCAAATAAATTAATTATAAAAGGGGCAGAACTTGAAAAAATAAATACAATTAAACTTACAGATATCTTAGGCAAGGAAGTTTTTGTTCAAAGCCAAAAAACAACAGAAGGGTTACAATTGAACATCGAAAATATTTCAAACGGAATTTATTTTTTAAGCATGAATTCTGCGGAAGGAAATAAAGTTGTAAAAGTGGTTAAGGAATAAGTTATAATATGACCAAATTATCAAATTATTTTATTGGATCTATATTTACAATAATGTTCGCGGCTTGCTCCGGTCCAACATCAGAAACCGTTACTGTAGAGACCATAAAAAGCTATAAAGAAATAGAAAAAGCAAATTGGTTTCTTGGCTCATGGCAAAATAATTCGCCTGAAGGTAATATGGTAGAAATGTGGAAAAAGAAAAACGATTCAACTTTAGCAGGAAAAAGTTTTTTTATAGTTGGCAAGGATACTGTATCCTCTGAAATTGTTAGTCTTGAGCAAAGAGGAAAAGACCTGTTCTATATTCCAACAGTAAAAGATCAAAACGGCGCACAAGCCATAAAATTTACGTTGACCAATTCTGCCGAAAATACTTTTGTGTTTGAGAATCCACAACACGATTTTCCAACAAAGATCACCTACAAAAAAATAAATAACGATTCGTTAGTCGCTGAAATTTCAGGAATACAAAACGGTAAAGAAAGAACCGAACAATTTCCAATGTCGAGATCAAATTAATTTTAAGTAAAGAGAACTGAGATTCTGAATCAAGTTCAGAATGACCATTTCTATATTATTACATCAGCCTGAACTTTCAGGGTCTCAGCCCTAAACAATTCTAAAAATATAGAAACAAATATCCGGATTAAAATAGTTACGCGTACTTTATCGAATTATCAAAAGTGTTTTCGTTACAATGCATTACCTGTAGTTCCCAACCTTGTGGATACGGAGCTTCCAATAAAGAGCCTTTTAAAAGATATGGATACATCTCAGCATAGGTTTGAATTTGATTCGCGCTAACCCTACGGTAAATATGCGAACGGTGTAAATTATCAGGATGCGCAATACCTGCAGCAGACATTAATTCTACAGCTGCTTTAACGGTTTCATGTTGGTAGTTAGCCACACGCACGCGTTTATCAGCAACATTTAAACCTTTATATAATTTTGGATTTTGTGTAGCAACTCCAGTAGGACAGGTGTTTGTATTACACTCTAATGCCTGGATACAACCTAAAGACAACATCATTGAACGAGCACCATTACACATATCAGCGCCTAACGAAATATTTTTTACAAGGTCAAAACCTGTGTGAACTTTTCCGGATGCAATAATTTTAATATGTTTTTTTATACCAAAACCATGTAACGCATCGTAAACAAATGCTAACGCATCTCTTAAAGGCATACCAACAGAATTGCTAAACTCCAATGGTGCTGCACCCGTTCCGCCTTCTCCGCCATCTACGGTAATAAAATCCGGCATTGTATTTGTACTTATCATTGCTTTACAAATTGCAATGAACTGGCTTTTTTGCCCGATACATAATTTAAATCCAACGGGTTTACCACCGCTTAATTCGCGTAATTTTTTTATATATTGAATTAACCCTAATGGCGAATCAAATGCTGTGTGATATGGCGGTGATAAAACATCTTTTCCTTTTTCTACTAAACGAATTTTTGCGATCTCTTCCGTAACCTTTGCAGCAGGCAATATCCCGCCATGGCCAGGTTTAGCACCCTGTGATAATTTGATCTCTATCATTTTTACATTTGGATGAACAGCTCTTTCGCCAAATGCTTCGTAATTAAAAGTACCATCGCTGTTTCTACAGCTAAAATAACCGGTACCAATTTGCCAGATCACATCACCACCCGGTTCCAAATGGTAAGGACTCAAACCGCCTTCGCCTGTATTGTGAGCAAATCCGCCAATTTTAGCACCACCATTCAACGCCATAATAGCGTTTTTACTTAACGAACCATAACTCATTGCGGATACATTAAAAATACTAGCAGAGTAGGGCTGCTTACAATCAGGTCCGCCAACTAATACGCGGGGATCAT
>JBDSFC010000437.1:0-2938 GCA_039919745.1 Bacteroidia bacterium
ACCATTGTAGCAGCCGGCCCTATTGGGTTTATTGATTGTTGTTGAATTTGAGGGGAATTATGAATATAAATCGAAGTACTTGGACAATTAGGTGCCTGAGCAAACGCAGTACTTCCAAATAAGATCGTGGAGAATAAAAGGATGAAAAGATTTTTCATTTTTAAAAAGTTTTAATAAAATTAACTTTAATTACACCATGTTTTTGCTGTAAATTTTAAAGCCCTGTTTATATTTACTGAAAGCATTGGTTTACTGAGTAAAGTAATTGTTTAAATCTTTCTGAAAAGCAAACATAAAACAACAAAAAAAGTTTATCAATTTTACAAAATGGACCACTATTTAGACGAACTCAATCCCGCACAGCGTGCAGCAACAATAGCAACCGAAGGTCCGGTAATGATCATTGCCGGCGCAGGCTCCGGAAAAACAAGGGTTTTAACATACCGCATTGCTCATTTGATGGAAAAAGGAGTAGATGCTTTTAACATTTTATCTTTAACATTTACAAATAAAGCTGCGCGTGAAATGAAAGCACGTATTGCAAAAATAGTTGGTGAAAAAGAAGCAAAGAATCTTTGGATGGGAACCTTCCATAGCATCTTTGCCAAGATCTTAAGAATCGAAGCTGAAAGATTGGGTTACCCAAACAATTTTACAATTTACGATACAGATGATAGTAAAAGCGTGATCAAGGAAATTTTAAAACAAATGAACCTTGATGACAAAATTTATAAACCTTCTTTAGTATTGAACAGGATCAGCGATGCGAAAAATAAATTAATTTCCGCCGGCGCTTATCTTAATAATCCAATTACACAGGCCGAAGATCAAAGCAGCAGAAAACCTATGCTTGGACAGATCTATTTAAATTATCAAAAACGTAATTTTAAAGCCGGCGCTATGGATTTTGATGATCTGTTGTACCAAACAAATGTTTTGTTCAGGGATTTTCCAAATGTATTGATCAAATACCAGGATAAATTTAAATACATACTTGTTGATGAGTACCAGGATACCAACTTTTCCCAATATGTAATTATTAAACAACTTGCGGCGAAGTTCGAAAACATTAGTGTTGTGGGTGATGACGCACAAAGTATTTACGCATTCAGGGGTGCTAACATTCAAAACATTTTAAATTTCGAAAAAGATTATCCGGACCTTAAAACATTTAAGCTTGAGCAAAATTATCGCAGTACAAAAATAATTGTTGGAGCGGCAAATCACATTATTGCCAACAACAAAGAACAATTCAAAAAAAATGTTTTCACAGATAATGAGGATGGTCAAAAAATAAAAATAATTAAAGCCAGTACAGATAACGAAGAAGGACAAAAAATAGTAGCCAGTTTATCGGAAATTCGCATGAATGAAAAAGCACTGAATAGCGATTTTGCCATTCTTTACCGTACCAATGCTCAATCCCGCGCCTTTGAAGAATCTTTGTTAAGATTAAATATTCCCTATAGAATTTATGGTGGATTAAGTTTTTACCAACGAAAAGAAATAAAAGACGTACTCGCTTATTATAGATTAACGATCAATAATAGCGATGATGAAAGTTTAAAACGCATTATTAATTATCCGGCAAGAGGTATAGGACAAAGTACTCTTGATAAAGTAAGTGTTGCTGCCGCAGAGCATGATATCAGTATGTGGACGGTGATCAGCAACATAAAGGATTTTAATGCAAGCATGGGAATTAATGCCGGAATTACTTCCAAAATAACCGATTTTGTGGCTCAAATAAAATCCTTTAGTTTATTAGTGCCTTATAAAGATGCTTTTGAATTGGGAAATCAAATTGCTGTAAATTCAGGAATAGTTAAAGAACTTTATTCTGATAAAACCCCTGAAGGTGTTGCAAGATATGAAAACGTGCAGGAGTTATTAAATGGTATAAAAGATTTTGTAGAACAGCCGCGTTCGCCACAGGAAGATGAATTGAACGATGTGATAAAAGCATCTTTACAAAAAGACGATACCAATTTATTTGCCGAACAAAGTGATACATCTTTAAAGACCCTGGATGAATTTATGCAGGAAATTACTTTACTAACAGATAAAGATACAAAGGAAGATAAAAATGCAGATGAAGTTAGTTTAATGACCATTCATGCTGCAAAAGGCCTTGAATTTAAATATGTTTATGTTGTTGGTTTGGAAGAAAATTTATTTCCATCGCAATTATCTTTAAACAGCAGAAGCGATCTTGAAGAAGAAAGACGTTTATTTTATGTTGCAATAACCCGCGCTGAAAAGCAGGCTACACTTAGCTTTGCAACTATGCGCTACCGTTATGGTAATGTTTTATATTGCGAACCTAGTCGTTTTATTGATGAGATAGACAGTAAATTTTTAGATTACCCTGAAGAAGAAAGTGTTAATCCTTTTAGTGAAGGTACTTTTGATAAGTTCAGAAATGATTATTCAGATGGTGCTAAAAAAGAAACCGGGTTTGGAAAAAATAAAAATTTCAATTCAGGAAATAATAAAACAAATCCATCGATCAGCTTTAATCCACCGGCAAAAAAACTGATCAGTGTGAATTCAAAATTCGCTACAACTTCATCCACTCCTATTGATCTTGCTTTAAACAAATCTTTGCAACAAGGTGACATAGTATCTCACGAGAAATTTGGTAAAGGAGAAATTGTATTATTAGAAGGAAACTGGCCGGAAACAAAGGCAACAATTCAATTCGAAAAAGAGGGTTCAAAAAATTTACTTTTAAAATTTGCCCGACTGAATAAACTTAATTAAGATTTTGTAATTTATTATTGTTTTTTTTATATCTTTAATCAAATAAAAAAATTGATATGGTTAAAAAATTACAACTACTTTGTTTGGTATTAATCTGCGCGTTAAATAACTCCGCTCAAACTGCACCGGTTGCAAGCTTTAGCTTGAGCAGCACACCGTGTATCAACCAGGGTTT
>JBDSFC010000440.1:0-5373 GCA_039919745.1 Bacteroidia bacterium
CTGATCCATAATTCATATCCATTCGCCGCTGTGTTAGCACTAAAAAAAAGCATATTACCAATAACCGTAAATCCAAAAGGATTGCTGCCTGTAGCACCAACATTAATATCTTTTACCAATACTGTCCCGCCGTTAGTGCCATCACTTTTCCAGAGTTCTTGTCCTGTGGCACCATCATTTCCTGAAAAATAAATATTACCACCCATAACTGTTAATCCATTAGGGTTACCGGTTCCAGAACCAGCATTAATGTCTTTGACTATTGTGGTTCCGGCTAAAGTACCATCACTTTTCCATAATTCACCTCCGTTTGTTCCATCATTTGCCTGAAAATAATAGTTACTGCCCATAGGCACAATAGCAGTAATAGTTGAACTCGGTGCTCCCGGATTAATGTCCTTTACCATAGCCGGAACCTGTGCATTTGTTGTTATTGTAGAAAAAAGGATACCCGCAAGCATCATTAATTTGTAATTCTTTTTCATAGTTTTTTTGTTTTGGGTTAAGAATGATTTTTTGTTTAAGGGGGATCTTCATTCAAATAAACAAAACGCTCGCCCTAAAACTAAGGTTGGGCAAAAAGGCGGCGTAATTACAATTTGGTATTGTTGAATTACAATTCGGTGAAAAAGTAATTTTATGTGCATATTTGTAAAGCATGCCAATTACAAAATTAAATATTGAAGAGTTTCTAAGGCTAAACATTATTTTAGATGTTCGCAGTCCGGGTGAATATGAACATGCACATATTCCGGAAGCCATTTCTTTACCGCTATTTACAAATGAAGAAAGAAAAGTGGTTGGTACTGCCTATAAACAAGAAAGCCGCGAAAAGGCCATAAAAATTGGCTTGGATTATTTTGGAACTAAAACTGTAAAGATCATTGAAACGGTAGAAAAAATAGTTAGCGAAAGAAAAATCGCAAAAGAAGTTGGCCTGCACTGCTGGCGTGGTGGTATGCGCAGCGCGGCTGTTGCATGGTTGTTAGATCTCTATGGCTTTAAAGTATATTTATTAACCGGGGGATATAAAATTTACCGCCATTGGGTGTTAGAACAATTTACTAAAAAATACGATCTGCAGATCTTAGGTGGTTACACGGGTAGTAATAAAACAGGATTAGTACAAGAACTTAAAAAAAAGAAAGAGTCCGTAATAGATCTTGAAATGCTTGCCGGGCATAAAGGTTCTGCCTTTGGTAATTTAGATCATCTTCCACAGCCGTCACAGGAAATGTTTGAAAATTTATTGGCCAAAGAATTATTTTCTATTTCATTTGCAAAAAAAAATATCTGGCTCGAAGATGAAAGTCAAAGAATAGGATTAATAAATATTCCTTTGCCATTTTATCATAATATGCGCAATAGTGCTGTTGTTTTTTTGAATATTCCTTTTGAAGAAAGACTGAACCATATTATAGTTGATTATGGAAATTTTAGCAAAGAAAAGATCATTAATGCTATTATACGTATTAAAAAGAAATTAGGGGGATTAGAAACAAAAACAGCGATTAATTTTTTACTGGAAGATGATGTAAGAAATTGTTTTGCTGTTCTTTTAAAATATTATGATAAACTCTATTTAAGAAATACTTATAAACGCGAAAACGCAGAAAAGATAATTACACAGATCGATCTTACTACTGTTGATGTAAATATAAATTCTGAAAAAATAATTGAACATGTCAATAACAGATAATACACATGCGCTTACACAGTATGCCCATGGAGCCGGCTGTGGCTGTAAAATTGCACCACAGGTTTTAAAAGAGATCCTTCAGAGTTCATTTGTTTCTCCTTCTGAAAATTTATTGGTAGGAAATAATAGTAACGATGATGCCGCTGTTTATGATCTTGGAAACGGAACTGCATTAATTTCTACTACCGATTTTTTTATGCCAATAGTAGATGACGCTTATGATTTTGGCAGGATAGCCGCCGCAAATGCCATTAGCGATGTATATGCCATGGGCGGAAAACCAATTATGGCCCTGGCAATTTTAGGTTGGCCCATACAAAAATTACCAACCGCTTTAGCACAAAAAGTAATTGAAGGTGCAAGAACTATTTGTAAAGAAGCAGGCATCGCGTTAGCCGGCGGCCACAGTATTGATACATTGGAGCCCATGTTTGGTCTTTCGGTAAATGGATTGATCGCTATAAAAGATCTCAAAAAAAATAATACAGCAAAAGAAGGAGATCTTCTTTTTTTGACAAAACCAATTGGTGTTGGTGTTTTATCTACTGCACAAAAAAGAAATGTTTTAAAAGAAGAAGATAAAATAATTTTAATAAACCAGTTAACACAATTAAATAGTTTAGGAGAAAAATTAGGAAAAATAAATGGTGTAACAGCCATGACCGATGTAACGGGTTTTGGTTTATTAGGACATTTAATTGAAATGGCAGAGGGCAGCAATTTATCTGCTATTATTAATTATTCTGCTGTTCCAAAAATCGGGAACATTTCTTATTATTTAAAACAAAACACTATTCCTGATGCTACTTTCAAAAATTGGAATGCTTATAGCGCTGTAACCGAAATTGGTGAAGGTATTGATGTAATGGAAGCATTTAATTTATTGCCTGACCCCCAAACAAACGGCGGGCTTTTGTTTTCTGTTAGCCCGGCTAATATTACAGAAGTAACCGATCTGTTAAAAGCTAGCGGCCTCCAAAATTTCATAATTCCAATAGGAAAAATGATAAAAAAGGAAGAAAAAGTAATAAAAGTGTTGAAATAGAATAATTCTTATCTTCGTATTATGATAATTGCAGTTTACGCGCGTTCAACAAAAGACAATCACTCAGCTTATATTGAACAGATCTACACTATTCTTAAAGCAGAAAAAGTTGATCTTATTATACACGAACCTTATTATAAATTTTTAAAAGAGAATTATAATTTCAATATTAAACTGGATACTTATTCTAATTCAGAACAACTTATTTCGAAAGCTTTTTATGTTATTTGTTTGGGAGGCGATGGTACCATGCTTGAGACGGTGTCGTTGGTAAAAAATTCAGGTATCCCTGTACTTGGCGTAAATACTGGTCGTTTGGGTTTTTTAGCGTCGGTAAATAAAGATGATCTTACCAAAGCATTACAACAATTATTAAAAGAAGAATTTACTTTAGATAAACGCGAGCTAATTGAAATTAGTGGCTGTTCCAATTGTTTTGGCGATGTAAATTATGCCTTAAATGAATTTACTATCCATAAAAAAGATAGTAGCGCCATGATACATATTGACACATATATTGATGGTGTATTTTTGAATTCTTACTTCGCAGATGGGCTTATTGTATCTACTCCAACGGGCTCTACAGCTTACTCTTTAAGTTGCGGCGGCCCAATTATGATGCCCGATTCTGATAATTTTATTATTACACCTATTGCTCCACATAATTTAACTGTAAGGCCAATTGTGGTTTCTAATAATAAAAAATTAAGCTTTAAAGTAAGTGGCAGAAGCGATAGTTTTAATATTGCCCTTGATTCACGCAGCGCACAAATACTTTCTAACTCAGAAATAGTGATCAAAAAAGCTGATTTTCGTATTAATTTAATTAATCTTGAAGGCCAGCATTTCTTTACCACGCTTCGTAATAAGATGATGTGGGGCCTCGACAGAAGACACTAAACAAATCTAAACTGTTTAGTTGCCGTTTATCCTAATGAAATTGCTTTTTTAGTTTTAATTTTTTAGATTTGAATATATCTAAAAACACATGAAAAAAACTACACTTTTATTAGCGCTGGGTTTATTATCATTTGGCTTCAACGCTCAAAATAATGATAAGTTCTGGTCGCCGGTTAGCGAATCTGCTATTTCACAAAAAGGAAAAAGACAGATCGTTCCACAAAAATATGTGACTTTCCAATTAAACGGAAATGATCTGAAAACGCAATTACTTTCAGCTCCTCTTGAAAGCAATGTTAAAATAAACGAAAGTACCTGTATAGTTACTTTGCCATTGCCAAACGGTACCATGCAAAGATTTAAAGTTGTGGAAAGCCCAATAATGGAACCGGGTTTAGCAGCACAATTTCCTGATTTTAAAACATACAGTGTAAAAGGTATTGATGATCCATATGCAAATGGAAAATTAGACTGGAATGAATTTGGTTTTCACGGAATGGTGCGCACCATCAATGGTGATTATTTTATTGATCCATACTGTCTTGAAAACGTAAAAGATTATATGACTTATTACACTGCCGATTTTGTGAAAGACCCTTCGCAAAGATTACCAGAAGTTGGTGTAATTAAATCTGATGACAACAAACAATCTTCTTCTCCTAAAAAAAAAGAAGAAAACGAAGCAAAACTAAGTAGCGTTACACCTTCAGCAGTTTGTATCGGAAATCAATTAAGAACTTATCGTTTAGCATTAGCCTGCACGGGCGAATACGCAGTAGCAGCAACAGGTTCTGCAACGCCAACAATGGCACAAACTTTAGCAAAAATTGTTACAAGTATTAATCGTGTGGATGGCGTTTATGAAACAGAAGTTGCAGTACGTTTAGTACTTGTAGCAACAGAAACAAACGTAATTTTTACAAACGCTTCAACTGATCCTTTTACTGGTAATAATAATGCAAACACACTTATTGGCGAAAGTCAAACTGTAATTACAGCCACTATTGGTTCTGCAAATTTTGATATTGGCCATACATTTAGTACTGGTGGCGGTGGTTTAGCCGGCCTGGGTGTTGTATGTAACAATGGACAAAAAGCTAGCGGTATTACCGGAAGCCCAAGCCCTGTTGGCGATGCTTATGATATTGATTATGTTGCTCACGAAATGGGTCACCAGTTTGCGGGTAACCATACTTTCAATTCAACTGTAAGTAGTTGTGGTGGCGGAAACAGAAATGCTTCAACTGCCGTTGAGCCCGGAAGTGGTATTACTATTATGGCTTATGCAGGAATTTGTGGTTCACAGGATCTTGCAGCTCATAGCATTGCCTATTTTCATGCTATCAGTTATGACGAGATCGTAAATTTTACACATGCAACCGGTAACAGCTGCGCAGTTACAACTACAACAGGAAATCAACCTCCGGTAGTTACTGGTTCAGGAAATTATGTAGTACCAATGTCTACACCTTTTGTTTTAACGGGCAGCGGAACAGATCCTGATGGTGATGCATTAACTTATTCATGGGAAGAAACAGAATTAGGCGTTTCAGGTAACTGGAATTCAGGTAACAAAAATTTCTTTATGTCCTACACACCAACACCGATTCCTTCACGTATGTTCCCTAAACAAAGTGTTGTACTTAGCGGTAACTTTACAGGCACAAAAGGAGAATATGTTCCTGCAACTGCACAAAATTTAACTTTCAGGTTAACCGCCCGTGATAAT
>JBDSFC010000468.1:0-6598 GCA_039919745.1 Bacteroidia bacterium
GGCGGACATGGCATTATGAGAAAACTAATTTTCATTGGGATGTTGCTAACTATTACAGTTATTTACCCGCTACATTCTGTAATAATGGTTCTTATGATTTTAAAAATGGAACAGAAAACTATTTACCTATTTCACCAACGGGAAAGCGTATGTCGAAAGTTACCTATGGTATGTCTGTTTTTTATGCACCCGCTTTTGCTCTTGGATACAAAATTGCTTTTAATTCAAATGAAAAACTAGATGGATTTAGTGAACCTTTTGCCACCTGCGTACATTGGATCAGTATTTTGTATGGTTTAATTGGATTGATATTTTTGCGAAAGTTTTTGCTCAAATTTTTTTCTGAAATTGTTACGGCTATAACCCTGATGATTGTTTTTGGCGGCACTATGTTATTCTACTACACAATGTCAAATAATGAAATGACACATACCTATTTGTTCTTTTTGATCAGCGCTTTTTTATTAGTTACCTATAAATGGCACGAAAAAGTTACCTATAAAAAAACAATACTTATTGGTTTGATCATCGGATTTATTAGTTTAATAAGACCTTCGGAAATACTTATTTTTTTGATCTTTATTTTTTGGAATGTCAGAAGTTGGAAAGACTTTAAATCCGAAGCAGGTTTCTTTTTTAAACAGTGGCCTCATCTTTTGATCATTTTTATTATCGGTGTGCTGATCTGGTTACCGCAATTCTTTTACTGGAAGGAAATGACCGGGGATTATTTATATTCTCCTTATGCTGGTGGTGGAGAGAGATTTTTTTGGGGAGACCCACAGATCATTAATATACTTTTTAGTTATCGAAAAGGTTGGTTTGTATATACACCGCTCATTCTTCTCGCTTTTATAGGATTCTTCTTTATGAAAGGGGAAGTAAAAAAATTACGCGGAATATTAATAACACTGCTTTGTATTAATATATATGTGTTAAGTTGTTGGTGGGATTGGTTTTTTGGCGGTTGTTTTGGTGCAAGGGGCTTTTGTCAGCATATCGCTTTTTTAGCAATTCCTATTGCAGCTTGTGTGGATTTTTTTATGAATAAAGAAAATAAAAGCATTATGTTTCAATTGACAAAGCTTGTTTTTTTCGTCTTCGTTTTTTCAGGTATTAGCCTGAATATTGGACAAACCTATCAATACAATAAAAACTATATTCATTCTAATTCCATGTCAAAAAAAATGTATTGGAAAGTATTTGGCGAGTATGATATTGATGGTGATCATTTTTGGAGATACTGGCAGTCCTTGGAAATACCTGATTACGGAAAACTACAAAGTGGAGAAGACCGCGACCAATAATATTAAAGCTTTGATAATAATTCCTTGCTATAACGAAGAAGGAAATATTGCCAGGGTTATTGATCAGCTGCAAGGCTTATCATTTCAAGATGTTACGTTTACTATTTTACCGGTAAACGATTGTTCCAAAGACAAAACATTAAGCGAAATAAAAAAATACAGCGCGAATTTTATTAATTTACCAATTAACCTTGGTATAGGTGGTGCAGTTCAGTCGGGATTTAAATACGCAAAAAAAAACAATTACGATATAGCCATACAATTCGATGGTGATGGACAGCATCCGGCAGAATCTATTTGCGATCTTATCACACCCATTATTAATAATAGTGCGCAGGTAGTTATCGGCTCAAGATTTTTAAATAAAGAAGGTTTTCAATCTTCATCTATGCGCCGTTTTGGTATTAATTATTTTAAATATCTCATACGCTCTTTATTAGGAATTACTATTACAGACAGCACATCTGGCTTCAGGGCCATTAATAAACAAGTGATTGATCTGGTTTGTAATTATTACCCCGATACATATCCGGAACCGGAAGCATTAGTTTTGTATCAATTAAATAAAATGAAAATTGAAGAAATTCCGGTGATTATGAAAGAAAGAGAATCCGGCACTTCGTCGATTGGAACTTTTTCAAGTATTTATTATATGATAAAAGTAACATTGGGTATATTATTTATTTATATAAGATTAAAAGCAAATGGAAAACGTAATACCGTATAAAATTCAAATACTTAGCATTATTGGTTCATTGCTATTTATGTTCTTTATTTTTCGTTTGATCGTAAAAGGAAAATTGAGAGAAGAATACTCCATTATATGGATCATTTGTACTTTATTTCTTTTAGTATTTGCCTTTTGGCGCAATGGCCTTGATATTATAGCTAAGCTGCTTGGTGTGTATTATGCCCCGGCCCTTATTTTCCTGGGTGCAATTTTTGCGATCATTTTATTTTTAGTGCATTTATCGGTGGTCAATTCAAAACTACAAAAACAAATTAAAGACCTCGCGCAGGAGCATGCAATATTGAGATCAGAGCTTGAAAATAAAAATAAAGGATAATAAAAATAAATTTTGGTTAGGCTTCAACCAAATTCAGAATACTTTCAAATAAGAACTTCCCGTCCTCATTACCTAATTCCTTATCAGCTGCACGTTCAGGGTGAGGCATCATACCAAACACATTTCTTTTTTCGTTACAAACGCCGGCAATGTTTTCTGTTGCACCATTTGGATTTGATTCATCTGTAACGTTACCAGTTTCATCACAATACCTGAAGAGGATCTGTCCATTAGAATTCATCTTCTTCAAAGTGTCAGCATCTGCAAAATATTTTCCTTCGCCATGAGCGATAGGAATTTTTAAAGCTTTATTTGCAGGAACCTGAGAAGTAATTAATGAATTTGCTGTTTGTGATTTTATAAAAACATTTTTGCAAATAAATTTACGCGCATTGTTATGTAGTAACGCACCCGGTAACAAACCACTTTCACATAAGATCTGAAAACCGTTACAAACACCAAATAAAAATCCACCATTATCGGCATGTTTTATAACACTATCCATAATGGGCGAAAATCGCGCAATAGCACCACTTCTTAAATAATCTCCATATGAAAAACCTCCGGGTAAAATAATATGTGTACAGCCTTCAAGATCTGTATTTTTATGCCAGAGTTTTACGGTTTCTTGTTTTAAAATGTTTTTTAAAACATACACCATATCTTCATCACAATTAGAACCGGGAAATACTACTACGCCAAATTTCATTTTTATTTATTTTAAGATACAAAGTTACCAAATCCGTTAAATTAAAAAACACCGGTTTTTAACATACTGTTAAAAGAATATAACTAAAACCAGCCTTTTTTCTTTTTGCTGCCACCGCCTAAACCCAGCACACCCAGAAGGCCCCGGGCTACTTCTTTCATAACAGTGCGGCCAACCTGCCTAACCATGGTGTTTTCAGACGCTTTTTCGAAAACTGATTTTTCGGCCTTCTGTTTTGCTTTAGGTTTTTCTTCTATTTCTTCTCCTTTTTCTGAAGCCGTTTTTATTTTTTCGGTCAAAATTTCATAAGCACTTTCGCGGTCTACGGTTTCATTATATTTTACAGCTAATTGGCTTGCGCTAATATTTTCCGAGATCTCTTGGCTGGTTAAAATACCGATTCTGCTTACAGGCGCCCTTAAATGAACCGCGGCAAGTGGAGTGGGAATTCCTTTTTCATTTAATGCCGAAACCAATGCTTCACCAATACCAAGACTGGTTAATAATTCGTCTGTTTTATAAAATTCAGATATCGGATAATTTTCCGCTGTTTTTTTTATCGCTTTACGGTCTTTTTCCGTAAAGGCTCTTAAGGCGTGTTGTACTTTTAAACCAAGTTGCGACAATACCGCATCCGGCACATCATAAGGGTTTTGAGTGATAAAAAAGATACCAACGCCTTTTGACCTGATCAACTTAATGATAGACTCTATCTGATCCAATAATGCTTTCGAAGCTTCGTTAAAAATAAGATGCGCTTCATCAATAAAAATACAAAGTTTGGGTTTATCAATATCCCCGGCCTCAGGAAAGGATGCATATACTTCAGCCAAAAGACTTAACATAAATGTTGAGAATAGTTTTGGCTTGTCCTGAATATCTGTTAATCGAATTACAGAAGCAATTCCTTTACCATTTGGATCTTTTCTTACAAGATCTGAAACTTCAAAACTTTTTTCTCCGAAAAATAATTCAGCTCCCTGGCTTTCTAATTCAATAATCTTTCTAAGAATAGTAGAAGTACTTGTACTGGTTATATTTCCATACTCTTTCTTAATATCGTTTTTACCTTCACCAGAAGCATATTGCAATAGTTGTTTAAAATCTTTAAGGTCTAGAAGCGGTTATTTTTTGTCATCAGCGTATTTAAAAAGAATAGCAACTATTCCACTTTGTGTATCATTAAGGTCTAATATTTTTGAGAACAATACCGGGCCAAATTCTGAAACAGTAGCACGTAATCTAACGCCTTGCTCTTTTGACAAAGTAAAAAATTCTGCTACGCTTCCCAGTGGTTTAAATTCTATGCCAATAACTTTATGCCGCTCTTCAATTTTTTGATTAAAAGTTCCGGGCTTGGCAATACCGCTAAGGTCTCCTTTAAGATCCATTAATAATACAGGAATCCCAGCATTACACATGTTCTCTGCAATTATCTGAAGTGTAACAGTTTTCCCTGTTCCGGTTGCTCCTGCAATTAAACCATGCCTGTTTAATGTTCTTAATGGAATTTTCACTTGCACCTCTTTTTGAGGTTGCCCTTCAAAGATAGCCGCGCCAAGTGTTATTGAATCTCCTGCAGTTGTGTAACCGCTAGTTAATTGTTGTTTGAAATCATCAATTTTTGCCATAAAAAAAGCCTCACCATAAAGGTAAGGCTTTTCAATAAATTTAAATTATTATTTCATCAATGTAACGTGTCCTGTTTTGTTATGGATCTTACCGTCTATATCTCTAAATCTTACTTTATAAACGTATACATCTTCTTTTAATGCTTCAGTACCTGCGTTTTTAACAGATCCGTCCCATCCAACAGTGTAATCTTTGGTGTGGAATAAAGAATGGCCCCAACGGTCAAATACTTCCATTTCATAAGTTTTAAGATCTAAGCCATATGGTGAAAATACAGGAATGAAGATATCATTAAGATCATCAAAATTTGGTGTAAATGAGCTTGGAATATAAATACCATAATCATTTTTCACTTGTATCATTTTAGTTACTTCATCTTTACAACCATGAATTGTTGTGGCAACTAAAGTAATTTGATAATCACCTGCTACCGGGAAAATAACTTTTGGATTTACATCATTTAACTGGTACAAATTTCCAATTTGCCATTGGTAAGTATTTGTTTCCAGAACAGTACTTTGATTAATGAATTGTACTTCCGGAGTTGCAATGGTAAGCTCATCAGGATCATTACTAAATGCAGCTCTTGGCGTAGCATAAACAACAATTGGGTTTGCTAAAACAGCTTGAGTAGCGCAACCAATTTCATCCTGGTAATTAAAAGTAACTGTGTACGATCCTGGTGTTGCATACGTGTGTGTAATGCTTAATCCTTGTTGAGGATCAGTTCCATCTCCAAGAACCCAAATACCATTTCCTGAATTAGCACTTGGCGTATTAAAGATAACTTCAACAGGAGAACAACCTTTTTCAATATTACTTACAATAGATACAACCGGAATATCATTTACCTGGATACGGATAGATGTTGAATCAGGACATAAACTTGCTGTAGGCATTGAATGCGTTACATAAGTAATTATGTTGTTGTTTCCAATATTTGCATTTGCAGGAGTAAAGATACTGCCTATAACTCCAGGTCCTGCCCATATTCCACCAGGGTTTTGAGCGATACTGTTTAAACTTATAGGTGCATCATTTTTACAATATGGTCCGGCGTATTGTGCAAGATCTGCAGAAACAAATTTTTCAATTGTAATAGTTGTTTGCGCGTAAGCAACACAAGGACCTGATGTAACACTATAATTAATAATATTATCACCAATTATACCAAAGCCAGGATTAAATCCACCGTTAGGACTTGTGGCACCATTATTAGCTCCCGCAAAAACACCACCTAAAGGCGTCACTTGCAATTGAATTGGTGCACCAACATTACAGAAAGGACCAACTTTAGTGATTCCTGGCGCAGCTAAAGAAAATACGTTAACTGCCAATGTTGCTTGTGCAGGGCATAAACCGCTTGGTGAAGATGCTGTATTGTAACTGATAACAATACTTCCAACACCTGATGTAGCAGGGTTAAAAGATGTTGCAGTAATACCTGAACCACTCCAAACACCAAGGTTATTTGATGTAATCGGAAATAAACTTACAGGAGCAGAAGTATTACAAAGATCAGGAAGTGTGCCAGTAATTACTGCCGGAACAAAAGCTTCAATTGAAATTGTTTTTGTATCCTGGGCGCTACAGGTATTTGTGCCGATAATATATTGCACAATGTTATTACCAATTGCTGCAAGTGCTGGATTAAAGATACCTGCAAAATTATTATATGTTGTTGGTGTCCATGTTCCTGTATTAGGCGTTGCTACCAATTGAAAAGCTGGCGCATTGTTACAATATGGCCCAGCCTGAGTAATAGTTGGTTGCTGTGGATTTAATACTGATACATTTATTGTTCGTGTATCAGGACATAAAGTAGAATTAGGTGTTGAAACAGTATTGTACGTTAAAGTATAAAGGCCTGTTGGTAAATTAGG
>JBDSFC010000496.1:0-8860 GCA_039919745.1 Bacteroidia bacterium
GCCGCATATGTATATGTATCTGCACCTGATGGAATAATAGTACCACTGCCTGTACTGCAAAAAATGTTACCGGTAATAGATAAAACCGGCAAAGGGTTAACCGTTATGTTCACCGTTTTAGTTGCAGAGCATCCTAAACTATTAAAACCATTTATAAAATAAGTGCAGGAAGCTGTAGGTGTTACTGAAATATTTGTAGCATTTGTAAAATTACTATAACCACAACTTGAATTAATCGAATAGGTACTTGCCCCGCTCATGGTAAAAGTAATTGGCGAAGGTCCACAAACTATAGTTGCGTTGGGTGTTACGTTTATATTTGAATTTGCACCAACCGTAAAGTTAATAACAGAAGGAAGATTTGTACAACCGGTACTGTTTGGAATAGTTAAATTTAGCGTATAAGATCCTGCCTGGTTGATTTGTACGCTTTGTGTTGTTAGGCCATTAATGCCTGTGCCTTGCCAAAAATAAGATGAGGCACTTGCCGGCCCAATTGCTATTGCAGTATTTGAATTACATACACCAATATTAAACGGCTGTGTAGTTACGGTGTAATTGTTTCCGTTAATGCTAAATATATTATTTGTGTAAGTTGTAGTTGTATTTACTACATCAAAATAAGCATAACCTCCATGGCCAACATACGAACACTCAGATGCCGAAAGTTCTACCTTTACCGAATTGCCAATAGCAGAGCTAAGGTCAATGCAAAAAACATCCCAATTGTTATTATAATAATAACTTGGAAAGTTTGGACTTGAAGATGTTTGCGTATAAAAATTACTTCCGGCACATGTACCTAAATTAGCAAGCTCGCTGGCCTGAATAAATTTATTTAGTAAAACAATATTTCCATTAAGATCTGTTACTTTAATATTTACAAAAGGCTGACCATCGCAATTATGGAGCGCCCTTTCAAGGATATATTTAGTGGCAATTTTTAAATAATTATTTGAAGCAGTAACTGCGATCGTATTTTCCATAGCAGTAAGCTGTTGCCCAACCAGGTTTGTTGAGTTTAATCTCGCTATCCAATTACCACCAAGCGGTGAGCTTAAATTGAAACCTATGTTTGGATCAAAGCCACCATTAAGCGCTATAGCATTGGCAGTTGGGGCTAAACAACATGTTTGTAATGGTGTACTTAATATATTGGTTCTGGTTGATACATTCCATCCACTTAAATTACCAGCTTCAAAATCAATATTACCCGCCATAACAGAATTGTTTGAGCTGGTATTTTTAAAACTTTGATTGGAAGTTGAAAGGTTATATTTAGCGCTTTTAAATCCATGTTTTTTTTGTGAAATATAAACGGATTGCTCTGAAGAATTTAAATTATTTTGAGTTATATATTGCTTTAATGAAAGGCTGTCAAATCCACTTAAAGAATCTATTTTGATCTTAGCTTGAGCGTTAATTTTATTTCCAAGAAATAAACCAAGCAGTAAAAAAAATATGAGTTTTAATCTTTTCATTATTAAATTATTCTTTTACAATTTTAGAAAACGAAATAATTTCATTTCCTTTCCTGATCTTTATTATGTACAAACCATTTGCGAAATTCGTTAGATCAATAATTGCGTTATTTCCATCTATCTCTTTTAAAATTATTAATTGGCCAATACAATTATACATCTCAACTATTTTTTCGGGACCAAAGTTTATTAACTCAATATTAAAAACAGCACTCGTTGGATTAGGATAAATTTTTATTGAATTATTATTTACACTTTGAAGATCAATTCCAGTACACAAACTTACGCTTTGTGTAATAGTTATATACCCCTGACAACCATTAGCATCTGTTCCCATAACGCCATATGTAGTATTAACCGTTGGATAAATAACAATAAAATTTCCAATTGAAGAGTTGCTCCATGTATAAGTGTTAGCGCCGCTGGAAGTTAAAGTAGCCGGTTGTCCGGTGCAAATAATAGAATTACTAGTTGTTGCATTAACCACAGGTAATACATTAACTGTTACGTTGCTAATTGCCGGTACTATAGATACGCAACCGTCTACATTTGTGCCAGTAACAGAATAAGATGTATTCGTTGTTGGAGAAACTATATCGGATCCGCTAGAATAAGTATACGTAAATGCACCATTTGGAACTATTGTAAAACTTTGCCCAGAGCATATTGTCCCATTATTTACTGTAATTGTCGGCAAACTACTAACGGTTATAACAACGATTGCAGGCGAAGCGCTTTGACATCCAACCCCATTTGTTCCTGTAATTGTGTAAGAGCTCGTAACAGCAGGTGAGACAATATTACTGCCACCACTTATAGTGTAAGTATTAGCCCCAATCGGATAAATTGTAAACGATCCGCCAGGACAAATCGTACCACTGTTAGCAGAAACTGTTGGTTGAGGATAAACGATCATATTACATATTGCCGGAGATACGCTTACGCAACCCGCGGTACTTGTTCCAGTGACAGAATATGAGGTTGAAGCCGTTGGGGAAACAACTGCGCTGCCACCACTATATGTATATGTATTTGCACCATATGGAGAAATTGTGAATGACTGCCCAAAACAAATTCCGGTGCCTATGGCAACTACTGTTGGATTTGGATTTACAAAAACCGTAAGTGTTGTTGGCGGATTGTTTACACAGCCATTTGTCGAAGTTCCAATAACCGAATAGAATGTTGTAACAGTTGGTGAAACAATACCAGTTCCACTAGAATAAGTATAGGTTAATGCACCTATCGGATTTATAGTATACGTTTGGCCAATACATATAGAGCCATTGTTTGCAGATACTATAGGAGCAGGATTTATTAAAACAGAAATGGCAGCGCTTGATGTGCCACAAGGGTTTATGGTAGAGATTGAATAACTTGTGGTTGTTGTGGGTGTAACGATAATCATGTTTGATGTAGAACCATTAGACCAAGTATAACTTGTTGCTCCAATAACTGTTAAGGTATCTGTTTTTCCGAGGCATATAGAACTATTTCCGGTAATTATTGGTTGCGGGCTAGAAAAAACATTTACTATTACGGGCAGTCTGTTACTCAATCCGCAACTATTAGAATCCTGCAAATAATATGTTGTACTCGATGTTAAATTTGGTGTTGCGAATGTATTGCCAATAAAGATTGGGCTTCCTCCAGTTGCAACATTATACCACTTTGGATTGCCCCCTGATGCATTAAGAGTAGTGGAGTTACCGGAACATAAATTTAAATTACCCGAATTTATAATCGGTGTATTTGGCGTATTACAATACTCTGCCATAAAAATATCCTGGCCAATTGTTGGTATATTATATACCAATGTAGTATCCAATTCGAAATTATTTAAGGGACAAAAAGCCGTATTTATTCCTGCGGTTAATAAAGAACCAACCAATCTCATTTTATCATTATCAAAATTCATATCGTTTATTTTTAACAATACCTTATTTAAAGACTTTTTATTATATTTCTCAGCAAAAAGGCAATTACCTAAAGAATCGTATTTAGCTACTAATGAAGAATTACCTGAAATAATACTGCTCGCTGTTCCGGGATCAACATCAATTGTGCCATTATAAACACCATACAAATACGTATTTAAAGTATTTGTATCTATTTTTATTTTATCAACAAACTGAGTGTTATTCACATCAGGAAGAGACTTAAAATATTTAAAATTAAATAGCGAATCATATTTAGCAAAAAAATAGGCTTTATTGCAAGCTGGTGGAAATGTTAACAAAGCAGATGCTGCACCATAATCCATGTCTGAATTATTAGAATTAGTTACACCAAATAAAACTATGCTGTTTTTCTGATCTATATCAAAATCGATATGTTGGTCAAAAGAAGTTCCTGTTGTTGCATAAGCAAAGATCACATTTTTGGAAGGAGATATTTTATAGATCGTACCTTCACCACTTGTATTTGAAGGGAATGAACTGCTTAAAAAACTGATTGCAGAACCTTGATAATTTCCAATAATTATCATATTATCACTCTTGTCTATTTTAATTTTACTAAAATAGTCCAGCCCATTACACGAGGTATTTTCTACCCAATTAAAATTTGAGTTCGGCGATAACTTTAAAAGAAACGCATCCCAATTTGGACCGGAATAGACTTGTGCAGTATTAAAAATTGTTGGTCCCTGATAACGTCCTACAACAAAAATATTGTCATTTGAATCAATATCAAAATCTGATATCTGAGCATTTTGATACCCTTTAAACCAAATTAAATTACCTGTTGGTGAATACTTCGCCACAAAAGAACCGTAACCTGCAGCCGAAAAAACATTACTGGGATTAAAATAAATAGCATCGTTTTGTAAAACTCCGGCAATTATTAAATCACCATTATGATCAATTAATGTTTTTGCAATCTTAGTAGTATTATAACCTGTAAGTGGTAATTCTTTTACAAACATTACATTAAAATTATTGTTGTATTTTGCGATATATACGCCATGCTTATATGTGGAACTAGTAAATGTATAACTTGCTGCCGGGTTAGCATTATAATCCAACATATCACTATACAGCCCAGTAATAAAAAAATCATTTCCCGATTTTACAATACTTAAAGCGTCATCGGTTGTATTCATAGCCGAATATTGCGCATATTGTGCGCTATTGATATTTGATTGAACAAGGCTAAGGGAGGAATTAAATATTGCTGAATACAAGCCACACGAATTTTTATTCTTTAACTTTGTGTTTGCAACAGATGGATCGACCAGTAAAGAATCACGATTCATTCCAAAACAAGCTAATTTATTATTCCCAAAATTCAAACTATGGTTATATGATAATGAACTAGCCTCATCTAAAATAATTTTCGCATTTATAAAATTAGCGGTACTGTCAAATTTTCCAATACTAACGGCTTTATTTGTATTACAACTTAAGGTATAATTTAAAGGGGATGGATCGTAATCAATAAAATTCCACGAAGGTTGACCGATATGCAATTGATGACTAACGTAAAATTCTTTTTTATTTTTATCAACGCAAAACTGAGGGCTGGTAAAATTCGGTTTCATAACATTACCAAAAGATTTTAATGTCACTAAATTTAAATTGTTATCATACCGGGCAAAAAAAGTTGAATCGGATGCCGGCAGAGAATTAACACCCGGCCCTGGGTTAAAATCCACAGTACCGCTACATATACCAAATAAATAAAAACTACTCGTATCACAATCCAGATAATATTTTGGCCTGGCCTGTCCAGTGTAAAAAGGGCCCGGGACAAAAAAGTTAATATATTTCAAGTTTTGAAAATTAAATCCGAGATCATATGTTGCCATCACAAAAGTGCTATTTACTGCTAATGAGATGCCAGGGCCAAAATCATAATCAGCACCCGCATCACGACTAACCATGATAATTTTATTCTGGGTAATTCTTAGCTTTAAAATATCATCAACAACCAGTTTATCTTTAAATAATAAAGTGCCCACCGAATCGTATTTCGCAACAAAAAACATTGGGCCACTTGAATAGGTTAACGCGGCAGGTGTTGTGCTATTGATGTTAAAATTAAGAGATTGTGTAAGCGTACCATATAAATAAATATTATTAAACTTGTCAAACGATATTTTAAACCTGTTTGGCGAATCAAACTTTCCTCCAAATATATAATTACCGTTTGCATCATATTTAGCAATATAGTTGCAAGGTAGGGGGCTTGTAAAATTAGCAAATACATTGTGATCTGGATTTAAATCCACGTTGTAAGAGAGCTGACCAGGACCGTTAGATTGTTGACGAAATGAAAGAATTACGTTATTATTATTATCGATCTCTAAATTTTCAAGCAATCTATCACCATCCGCGTATATATTTTTATACCAAACTAAATTATTTAAGCTATCGTATTTTGCAAGAAATATTCCTGCAACAACATCATAGTTTAAAGCGTTTTTTAAATCAAAATTAAATAAACCACAAAAAGAAAAAAACCTTAATTCTCCGGCAATAATATTATTTCCGTTCTTATCAGTTATTACTTTTTCTACCTGCGAATTAGCAATACTTGCACCAAGTTGAAGAGGTTTTACATTCCGAACAACTTTTTGGTTAATGCGTTTTGGTATTTGTGCCTGTAGTAAAAAAAAACAAAAACTTAAAATTATAAATAGGACTTTTCTCACTAAAATATTTATTATTATGGTTCTAAATTAGAATTACTTTAGATGAAAAGATAAGGCATTATTCCCATTTAAAGAAATTTGTATGATAAAATGGCTCATTTACAATATAAGTGGTCGGTTTTTTGAGTAATTGTTAAAACAAAAATCCCCAACCATTACTGATCGGGGATCTAAAATTTAATTTAATAAAATTACTTATTCTGTCCTGCTTCTAGAGTAAATTCAATTCTAACTGCATCACCATCCATACCAAAATCTTTTTGGTTAATAGTAGTTTCACCTTCAAATCCTGCGACATCTACTTTTTTACCATCCCACTCTTGTGCAGAAATTCCGATGTAGTTAAAGCGTAATTCAACATCTTTTGTAACACCTTTCATAGTTAATTTACCTTTAGCAGTGTAAGCATATTTACCAGGCTCTGCAGTATTTTTTTCTATAGTTGTACCTGCAAAGCTTGCTTTTTTAAATTTAGCAACATCAAAAAACTCAGGCTTATCTTTTAAGTGCGAATCGCGCATTGAGTTTTGCGTATTTAAACTTGTCATGTCTAACTGTACAAAAATTTTCGGACCGTTAGCATTTTCTAAATTTACATAACCGCTATCAATGTTGATTGAACCACGTGTATTTGTAACAATGTGTTTAACGCTAAATACAACTGAACTGTGCGCGCCATCCAC
The DNA here is from genome assembly GCA_039919745.1 of Bacteroidia bacterium. GTDB lineage: Bacteria > Bacteroidota > Bacteroidia > B-17B0 > Aurantibacillaceae > Aurantibacillus. The sequence continues at coordinate 6,819 of JBDSFC010000496.1, forward strand.
TACATAATTTCCTTTTAACTCAGCAATATCTTTTACGTTTGCTGCTAAAGCACTGTCTAATTGTGCTTTTGAAGTAAAGCTCATTTCAACACCATTGATGTTTAATTTATATTGTTCTTTAATAACCATTCCTTCATGTCCACCTTCAACACCATTAACTGCAATGTATGGAGCGATAACCAATGAAACGATACTCATTAATTTAATTAAGATGTTCATTGATGGGCCAGATGTATCTTTGAATGGATCACCAACTGTATCACCAGTAACTGATGCTTTATGTGGCTCAGATTTTTTATAGAACATCTCACCATTAATTAATACACCTTTCTCAAAAGATTTTTTTGCATTATCCCATGCACCACCTGCATTAGATTGGAAGATACCCATTAACACACCAGATACAGTTACACCGGCTAATAAACCGCCTAATACTTCTGGTCCGAAAATAAAACCAACAAGTACGGGAGTAACTAAAGCAATAGCACCCGGCATCATCATTTCACGAAGAGAAGCTTTAGTAGAAATAGCGACACATTTTTCGTATTCAGGTTTTGCTTTGTATTCCATAATTCCCGGAATTTCGCGGAACTGACGACGAACTTCTTGTACCATGTCCATAGCAGCTTTACCAACCGCCTGAATACATAATGCTGAGAAAATAAATGGGATCATACCGCCTACAAATAAACCTGCTAATACAGGTGCTTTGTAAATATCAATGGCAGAAATACCTGCAATACCTACAAATGCTGCAAATAAAGCTAATGAAGTTAAAGCTGCAGAAGCAATAGCAAATCCTTTTCCTGTAGCTGCTGTTGTGTTACCAACTGCATCTAAATTATCTGTACGCTCACGAACTTCAGGAGGTAACTGGCTCATCTCTGCAATACCACCTGCATTATCGGCAATTGGTCCAAATGCATCAATTGCTAATTGCATAGCTGTAGTTGCCATCATACCCGCAGCAGCAATAGCTACACCGTATAAACCTGCAAAATAAAAAGAAGCCATAATACCGGCAGCTAAAGTTAAAATAGGAATAACAGTAGATTTCATACCAACTGATAAACCACCAATAATATTAGTAGCGTGACCAGTAGAAGATTGTTGAATAATTGACAGAACAGGTTTTTTACCCATTGCTGTGTAATACTCAGTAACGATACTCATAATAGCACCTACAACAGTACCAACTAATATGGCAAGAAAAACTCCCATTTTCGTAAACTTGGTATCACGTAAAAAAATGTCGCCTTCAGGTAACATCCAATTAACGATAAAATAAGAAGCAATAACAGTTAAGATCATAGAAGACCAGTTACCTAAATTCAAAGCATTTTGTACGTTTGATTTTTCGTCTTTAATTGTAACGAACCATGTACCAACAATAGAGAATAAAATACCTAAACCACAAATTACCATTGGTAATAAGATCGGGGACATCCCGCCAAATTTATCTACAATAGTAATTTCTTGTCCTAATACCATTGTTGCTAAAATTGTAGCAACATAAGATCCAAATAAGTCAGCTCCCATTCCGGCAACGTCGCCTACGTTATCACCTACGTTATCAGCAATAGTAGCAGGATTACGAACATCATCTTCAGGAATTCCTGCTTCAACTTTACCAACTAAGTCAGCGCCAACATCAGCAGCCTTAGTATAAATACCACCACCAACACGTGCAAATAAAGCAATTGATTCAGCTCCTAAAGAGAAACCTGTTAAAACTTCGATTGCTGTTTTAACGGTATCAGCGCCAAGATCAGCAAAGATCATTAAAAAAGCAATGAATAAACCACCTAAACCTAAGATCGCTAAACCTGCAACGCCAAGTCCCATAACGGTTCCGCCGGTAAAAGAAACTTTTAAAGCTTGTTTTAAACTTGTACGCGCTGCTTGCGTGGTACGAACGTTTGCTTTGGTAGCAACTTTCATTCCTATATATCCGGCTGTTGCAGAAAAAACTGCACCAATAATAAATGCAATCGAAATTATCCAGTGTGAGTGGATAGGTTGTCCGTTTACTTCGTGAATTG
>JBDSFC010000500.1:0-3868 GCA_039919745.1 Bacteroidia bacterium
GTAGATTATGGAAGTGAAGTATTGGGAACTCAACACGCATCCATGTATAACCTTCGCGAATTTAAATCACAAATTGCACCCTGCAGAACTTTTGTTTTCTTAAGGGAATTAGAAACTTTATTAGCGCACAATTTAATTAAAGGTGGCGATCTTGATAATGCAATTGTTCTTGTTGATAGTGAATTGCCTGAAGATAAATTAGATCATTTACGTAAAGTATTTAATAAACCAAATGTAGAAGTTAAAGGTCGTGGTGTTTTAAATAATACCAAACTCCATTTTTATAATGAGCCGGCGCGCCATAAATTATTAGATATTGTTGGTGACCTTGCTTTGGTTGGAAAGCCAATGAAGATACACGTTCTGGCAGCCCGCCCGGGTCATGCAGGAAATGTTGACTTTGCTAAAAAATTAAAAGCTTTAGCAAAAAAACAAAAGCAGGAAAAAGATTATCCAAAAATAGATCTGAATGCGGCACCGGTTATGAATATCATGGATATCATGAAATTATTACCTCACCGCCAGCCAATGTTACTGGTGGATAAAATAATGGAAATGTCCGACAATCATGTTATCGGTGTAAAGAATGTTACTTTAAATGAAGAGTTCTTTAAAGGCCATTTTCCTGAAAACCCTGTAATGCCTGGTGTGATGCTGATCGAGGCAATGGCGCAATGCGGTGGTGTATTGGTTTTAAAAACAGTTCCTGATCCTGAAAATTATTTAACCTACTTCATGAAAATTGATGGAGTTAAATTTAAAAAAATGGTAATTCCTGGAGATACAGTTGTGTTTAGTTTAAATCTTGTAACACCTATCCGTAGAGGAATTTGTCACATGCGTGGTGTTGCATATGTAAATAACAAACCTGTGATGGAAGCGGAGATGATGGCGCAAATTGTAAAAGTAAAAGGCCTTGAAGTAAAAACACCTGAACCACAATTTACATAATTTATGATCTCACCTCTTGCAAACGTTAGCCCTAAAGCTAAGATCGGTAAAAATGTTACTATAGAAGCATTCGCCACTATTTATGAAGATGTTGAAATTGGTGACGATTGTTTTATTCATCCAAACGCAGTAATTTATCCGGATACAATTATTGGAAGTGGTTGTAAAATTTTTCCGGGGGCCGTAATTGGTATTATTAACCAGGATCTGAAATATAAAGGCGAAAAATCAAATACCGTAATTGGTAAGAACACAACCATTCGAGAGTTTGCAACTATTCATAAAGGCACCGCAGACCGCATGACTACAAAGGTTGGCGACAATTGTTTAATTATGTGTTACACACATCTAGGACATGATTGTGCTATTGGTAATAACGTAATTATTGCAAATAATGGTAGTTTAGCCGGGCATATTACAGTTGAAGATTTCGTAATTATCGAGGGCGTAGTTGCTGCACAACAATTTGTAAATATTGGTGCGCATTCATTTGTTGCCGGTGCATCTTTGGTTAGAAAAAGTGTACCACCATATTGCCGTGTTGCCCGCGAACCATTGCAATTTATTGGCGTTAATACTATAGGTTTAGCGCGCAGAGGTTTTGATAAAGAACTGATAAAACAAATAGAAGATATTTACAGGATAATTTTTGTGCGCGGACACAACGTGAGCAACGCTTTGGAAATTGTTGAAAATGAAATGCCTGAAAGCGCTGTAAGAAAACAGATCGTGGATTTTATTCGTAATCAAAAAGATGGTATTGTTAAAGGAATTTAATCCATAAAAATAAAAATGCTATCCGTTCAACTTAATCACCTCAGTAAAAAATTTAATAAAGAGTGGATCTTTAAAGATCTTTCTTACACAATAAATGCCGGGGATAAAGTAGTTATTTTAGGAGGCAACGGATCAGGTAAATCAACATTATTACAAGTGATCTCAGGTTTTATTACTGAGAACGAAGGTGAGGTTATTTACAAACTGAACGACAAAGTAGTGCCGATCGACAAAATAAAAAATTATATTTCTTTTGCTTCGCCCTACATTCATTTAGTTGAAGAATTTACTTTAACCGAAATGATCGATCACACAAAAATTTTTAAACCTTTCGTAAAAGATCTTTCTACACAACAAATTATTGAATTATTAGATCTTGAAAAAGCGAAAAATAAATTAATAAAACAATTCAGTAGTGGTATGAAACAACGTTTAAAATTAGGCGTTGCTATTTTATGCGATACACCTTTATTATTGTTGGATGAGCCAGTTTCCAACCTTGATGCCAAAGCTATAGACTGGTATAAGAACCTTATCAAAAATTATTCGCAAAACCGTACGGTTATTGTTGCTTCCAATGCAATACAGGACGAATTCTTTATCTGCGATAAACAATTAAATGTTGCGGATTATAAAAAACAATAAATAAATTATTGTTTAATTATTTTTTCTACCTGTTTAAAATCACCTTCTTTTATTTCTAAAAAATAAAGCCCGGCGGCAAAGTCGTTTAAATTAACGCTCGCCTTATAAGTATTATTTATAACGCTTTCATAAATTATTTTACCGGTCAGATCATAAACTTTTATACTTGCATTTTCTGTATTGTGATCAAGGTTAATATTAATATTCCCACTTGTTGGATTAGGATAAATCCATAATTTACTACTAAGCTTTTTATTTTCTTTTAAGCCTACAGTTACAACAGGAGAGCAAGAATTTTGTAAATTATGATAGTATCTTACATTCTTTATGTCCTTTTGTAACAATGAAAAATTATTATTTACATTATTCAAAGAAGTATCCCTGCTAAATACAAAAGCATATTCAAATTCAACTTTTTTACCAGCCGGAAAATTAAATGGGCCTACGGTACATAATATTCTTCTGTCACCTTTTAAATTACCTGCTGTGCCTTCTGTCCAACCGCTATTTGTTTGTGGGTTACCTGTGTAAACGTAATTGGTTGGACTAATATTTAAAGTAGGATTATAAGCAGTACCTGTTGGTTTAAATGGCGAGTTGTCTTTCCAGTAACCACTCATATAATTATAATAATGTTTTGCTGTATCGGGATTTGTAATTGCAGGAGGAAAGGCGCCAATATTGTTATTGTAATAAGTAGTTAAATTCAATTTAAAATTTTCAGCGGGCTCATCAATTAATCCGTCATTATCATTGTCAATTCCATCTGTTAATGCCGAAGCTTGTGGTATAAGTGCATAACCCATCATTGGTAATTTTGCACCATACCCATTTGTTCCCGCAGAGGTTTCATCATTTGTATCGCCATTGTAAGCATAACCAAAATTATTTAAAGTATCGGTGCCAATGTAATCATCCAGGTAATATCCAAGATCTGCGTCAATCCATAGCGACATATAAACGTGATTATAACTAAAACTGCTTCGGTTTATCACTTCATAATTATAAAAAGTCGTGTAATTAATTACTTTCATACTATCTGCAATAGTTGGCTCGTTATATGAAAATGATCTGTCGTGTACTTCAATTCCTAATTTTGCACCGCCTGTTTCTGTATGGTTTGCAAAGGCGTCGTTATAAACAGAATAAATTTGTTGATGTCCTTTTATTATTGGGTATTCTCCAAGCGAGGGTTCGTATATGCCGTTTGTATTCCAATCTTTATAAGGATATAATTGTTTTGCAAAATTATTTGTGTTATTTCCGTTCGGTAAAAAAGTAGTTATGTCGCTATATGTTGCTGCTGTATTTGCAGCTGCGTTAAATGAATTATAGTTTACAGCAAATTGATTTATTTGGTTACACGAAATTTTCCAGACCTTATTATATGGCTTTCCTTTTGCAATAGTAGTTTGCGCAATTAATGTATCTAAAGGCCCGGGCCAAAAATCTGTTCCGTTCTGGCGGTAGGTTTGGGCAGCTATGTGTAATTGAC
>JBDSFC010000559.1:0-4124 GCA_039919745.1 Bacteroidia bacterium
CCCTGTTTAGAAATACTATGCCGGGTTTTTGATAGAGATTTTCAATACATGTTTTGCAGCTTAGAAACAACTGTATGTTAGTGTAACCCATATTTTCCAAACATTGTTGATAGCGATTTAAAGTTGACAGATCATTATCTACAATAAATATTTTTAAGTTGGTATTCATAATAAATTATTTTCATAAATAATTGCGAACTCCGTGCCGCGTTTGTAATTAATTGGTAATCATAAACATAAATTAATATTTGAAAAGTAAAATTTCCGTTTTTTGGAAAAACATTCCAGAGAAAAAAATGAGTGTAAAACAAAAAGCAGGTCTATTAAACCTGCTTTCAAAATTAAAATAAAAAATAATTTATACCCCGTCCTGGTTTAATTGAGTAACAACGTTGCTTAATGTTGAACATAAAAAATTGATCTCTTCCTGCAATTGTTCAGAATCATTATTTTCTTTAGCATTCTTCTCTACTGATCTTACAACTTCTTTTAATGAAATAATTCCCATACCATCAATACTTGGTTTAATACGGTGCGCAACCTGGTAAACAGAAGTAAGGTCTTTTTTCTTGTAAGCCTGCAGGATCTCTTCTATTGAAGGATCAGCTTGGTCTATAAAGATCTGTACCATTTTATGTAATTGTTCTTTATCATTTCTTACAAGGTTCGACAGTTTTTGAAGATCGTACAATTGGGTTTGTGGAACTTCTTCCTTTACAATCTCTTTTTCAAAGAGAACTTCTTCGTGCGTAACCTTCACAAATTTATAAATAGCATTTAATAATTCATCTTCTTCAAAAGGCTTTGTCACACAATCATTCATGCCAATTGAGAAGCATTTTTCTAATTCACTCTTAAATGCGTTTGCGGTCAAAGCAATAATCGGTGTTAAAATTTTAAGGTCATTCCTAATAAACTGTGTTGCTTCAAAGCCATCCATTATTGGCATTTGCAGGTCCATTAAAATAACATCAAAATTATTTGCGGCTACTATTTCTGTAGCTTCTTTACCATTTGTTGCTACTGTTACATCACAATTAAACCTGTTAAGTGTATTTATGGCAGATGCCCTGTTAAATTCATTATCCTCTACTAACAAGACCTTAGCACTGCTAATATCTTTTAAAATATCTGATTCGTTATAAGATTCAATTTTTTCAATTTCTCCAATTGGTAGATCAAAAATAACTTCAATAGTTGTTCCTTCATTCTTTTTACTTTTTACATTTATCTTGCCATTCATCAATTGTATTATCTCATTTGTAATTGCCATTCCTAAACCGGTTCCACCATATTTCCTTGATGTTGAAGAATCTTCCTGCGAAAATTTCTTAAATACATTTGCCTGGTATGATTCATCCATCCCTATTCCTGTATCTTCTACAGAAATAGAAATTGTATGCGAAATATCGTTTATTTGTAGCACTTTACATTCAACATATACGCCACCTTTGCTTGTAAATTTAAGTGCATTACCTAATAAATTCAATAACACTTGGCGTATCCTGGCCGAATCGCCAACGTAAGCATAGTGTTTTATATCATTTGTATCTACTCCAAAAAAGATACCTTTTTCTTTTGCCTTAGTAGCCATAATAAGTTTTACATTTTTTATCGTATCTCTTAAACTAAAATGTTCTTGTTCCAGGCTTAATTCTCCGGCTTCAATTTTTGAAATATCTAACACATTATTTAAAACAGAAAGTAAATGTTGAGAAGCTACAGAAGCATTGTGCACATATTTTTTTTGTTTATCAAGCAGCGGCTCATAAGATAATTCGCGTATCATACCAATTATACCATTTAATGGGGTTCTTATCTCATGGCTCATAGTGGCTAAAAATGCTTCTTTAGCGCGGGATGAGGCTTCCGCTTTTTCTTTTTCAATTTCAAGTGCTTCTGCCAGTTTCTTTTTTTCTGTAATATCTAAATGAATGCCAATAGATCCTATTAGGTTTCCTTTATAATCATAATTTGGAGCCCCACTTATCATCCACCATTTTAATTCTCCTTGTTTATTTTTAGCCCGCACCTCATACATATCTGCAACTCCGTTTAAGCGCTGCTGGATTTTATTACTTATTAAAGTCAGGTCAGCTTCGTTTATAAATAATTCTGAAGCTTTTTGTCCAATAAGTTCTTCTGTATTGTATCCTGAAAGTGCCGTGAAACCGGGGTTTGAGAATTGGATGTTTTGTTCCAGGTCAACTTCCAATAATCCTAAATTCATATTGGTAATTATATTCTGATATTTTTCTTTTTGAAGTAATATTTTTTTCTCAAAATCGATCCTTTCAGTTACATCAATTGCCAGGGCAGTAAATTCAAAACTATAATTATTTAATTCTGATAACTGTACGCTTTGTCCGAGCCACCTTTCTTCTCCTGATTTAGTAATAATTGGAAATTCATAATAAGTAGTTGTTTTTCTATCATTGAATTGTTTAACGTAAAAAAGAAGAGCCTCTTTTCTTTTGTCTTCTCTTATTAATTCAATGTATCGCTTTTTTGAAAGTTCTTCTTTTGAATAACCGGTTATTCTTTCAGCTACTGCATTTGCAAAAATAAAAAAACCTCCTTCATTTGTTCTATATATAATATCAGTAGATTTTTCTACGATACTACGGTAGCGTTCCTCACTTTCTACAAGCGCTTTTTGTGCTTTTTTCTGTTCAGAAATATCATAGGCAATACCTAAAAAACCAATGATCTCATTAGACGGATCTTTGATGACTGACATAGATAATTGAATGTTTAAACGTTGTTCATCTTTACGAATGTATGTCCACTCATTTGTATCTGTAATATTTGCTTTTGCTTTAAATAATACCACATCAATATCCGGATTAATTCCACAATCAAATTCAGCAGACAGAGTTACAGCCATATTTACCATTTCCTGTTGATCATGAAAGGCGGAAAGATCAGTGATGTCAATTACTTCAGCAGCTTCGTATCCCAACATTTTTTCAGCCCCTTTATTAAATGATTTTATAATGCCATTTTGATCTGTATAAATGATCGCATAATCAGTTTCATTAAAAATAGCATTCTGTATATTAGTTAGGCCTGCCAGCTTTTTTTGAAGTGTTTCGTTTTGCTCTACGGTACTATCTTTTACCTGATCTTTCTCAAATGAATAATATGAATTATTAATTGCTGATAAAAAATCTTTCAAAGAAGGATTTTGAAGAATTTCTTCGGATAGATGATCTGTTATTTGTTTTTGAAGTAATGTATGATAACTCATAATATTTTTCTAAAAATAATTGCTGATATTAATCGAGTGTTATTTCTTTTTTCTGAAGCAGGTTGTAAATAGTCGACTTACCTATATCGAGTTTTTTAGCTACTTCTACCACATTTTGATCATACTTTTTGAGAAAAAAAGAAATAATATCTGCCGTATAATCTTTTAAGGTTTTTTCTTCGATGGTAAACAGTTGGTCTGATTTTATGGTATTAAAAACAATATCCGTTTCTGTGATCTCAGTATTATCGCACATCACGCAAGCGAGGTCAATAACAGACTTTAGCTCTCTTACATTACCCGGATAATTATATTTAAGCAAATGATCTTTTGCCGAATTCGAAAAGCGCAAGACTTTTGTTTTGTTTTCTTTTGCAAATTCTTCCGAAAAATGACGGGCTAAAATTAAAACATCATTGCCGCGGTTCCTTAATGGAGGAAGCTCAATTGGCAGACCAATGATCCTGTAAAAAAGGTCTTCTCTAAAGTTTCCTTTTTTTACTTCTTCCAATAAATTTTTATGGGAAGCTGTAATTAAACGCGCATCAAATTTTATTCTTTCATTTCCTCCAACACGTACAATCTCTCTTTCCTGTAAAACCCTTAAAATTTTACTTTGTAAATTCAGATCCAGCTCAGCAATTTCATCCAAAAAAATTGTTCCACCATTTGCTTCTTCAAACTTGCCTATCTTTCTGCTTTGTGCACCGGTAAAAGCTCCTTTTTCATAACCGAACAATTCGCTCTCTACCAATTCAGCCGGAATAGCGGCCATGTTTACAGCTACAAATGGTTGTTTTTTTCTTTCGCAGTTAAAGTGTATTGCTTTTGCAATTACCTCTTTACCGGTTCCGGTCTCGCCGGTTATTGAAAT
>JBDSFC010000587.1:0-6146 GCA_039919745.1 Bacteroidia bacterium
CGCTGTTGGAACCGGAACCGGATCAACTACTAATGGTGTATTTTCTTTTGTTGGCTGGGGAACTGGTGCAACTTCAGGAAATAATACAACATTTACAGGAGCCATCGATCTGAATAAATACTACGAAATCATACTTACGCCACAGCCAAATTACGTGATCACTTTAACAGACATGACTTTTGGGGCAACGCGTTCAGGAACTGGTGTTCGTCATTTTGCGATAAGAACAGACAGAAGCAGTTATGGCACTAATGTAGCTGCAACGTATACTGCTTTTAGCTCAGCGACTTCCAGCTCACCGCAACCAATTTCAGTACAAGGCGGAAACACGTTTTTTTGGAATGATGATGCTGTAACCGGTAATGCTGCCTTTGCAACTTATAACATTTGTGGTGTTGCTTTTGCAGGCCCAAATTATGCTAACCAGATCACACCTTTTCATATTCGTATGTATGGATGGGATGCTGAAGCAGGAACAGGAACTTTCCGTATTGATACTGCACGCATCAACGGTGTAGCAACTATGTCTCTTGGTGTTGGTTTACCTACTATCAGCCACGATATTAATGCTAAAATTAAATTATATCCAAACCCAAGTACAGATGGAGTTGTAGTTGTTGAAGCTGCTTCTGCAAACTATACAAAAATTGAAGTGTTAAATATTTTAGGTGCAGTAGTTGCTTCTCAAAATAACACTTTGGCAGAAGAAAAAATTAAATTAGACCTTGTTACTTTACCAGCAGGAACTTATTTTGTAAAAGTAAGTACTGGTGATAAATCTTATACCGAAAAATTAATTATTTCTAAATAATTTTATTTTAAGAAAATAAAAAAATCCCGGCTCAAATAGAGCCGGGATTTTTTTTATTTCTGAAAGCGACGTTTCGACTCTCAGCCCGGATGAGTTTCGTTCGGACGAGGCGCTCAACATGACATTAAGCCGTCATTGCGAGCGATAGTGAAGCAATCTGTATTAGAGATTGCTTCTGTCATTTTGCTTCAACGCAAAATCGTCGCAATAACGAACTTCGACATTTTAACCCTTCGTCTGACACCATATTTATTCTGATTTTACAACCACACCACTTAATGGATCTCCTGCAGTTCCTGAATCTTTGCCATTTACATCTTTAATATTGTTCACCGTTTCTTTATCAATTATTTTATTGTAAGGATCAATGCCTAACATGTAAGGTTCTTTATCTGTTATAAATTTTATTACCTGTTCCTTTTTAGTGATCTTATGTTTCTTTAAATACACCACCGCGCCTAATTGTTTTGCGTTTGTTTTACTTTTTGAAAATAAAGCAATATCAAACCAATTGTTTGGTAGTATTTCTTTTGCCTTTCCTAAACTATCACTTTGCGTTTTTATACTTGAAACAACTGCGGTTATTTTATACTTACCATCATTTGTTTTTGTATAGCTCCAGCTTTTTACACTGTTATCATAAACAACTATGCGTTCAAACATATCTTTAAGAGTTTCTTTTAAACTATCGGGTGTTGCCGCTTTAATAAAATCATAGAACTGGTACGATGTAGTATATGGCGGTTCCTGAAAAGCAACTTCTTTAATATACTTTCTTAGCGCAGCATTTAATGTATCAACACCAATGTAATCTTTTAGCGCGTACATTACTACGCTGCCTTTGTTGTAATGAATGTATTGTTGGTTCTCGCATAATAATAAAGGCACCTCTTTTTTTCCTTCGCTAGAACGACCCTTTAAGTAAGTGTTCATTTCATAACGCAAAAATTTACTCATCGCGGCCTGCCCATACTCCTGCTCCATTACCATTAAAGCACTGTACTGACTCATGGTCTCGCTCATTACAGTACAACCTTGTACATTAGCGCCAATAACCTGGTGCGCCCACCATTGATGCGCTACTTCGTGCGCTGTTACGTAAAAAGGATAATCTACTTTATTCGGATCTGCCTCATCAAATTTTGCAATAAAGCCAATGCCTTCCGAAAACGGAATTGTATTCGGGAATGATTGCGCAAAAGTTTGATAACGCGGAAATTCTAAAATACGAACCTGTTTATGCTGATACGGACTAAAATTCTTTGTATAATAATCCAGCGATTTTTTTACGCCCTTTATCATATCATCAATATTATATTCATGCCCTTTTGTATAATAAATTTCAATGTTGACTGTATTTGTTTTATCCAATGGATTTATCCATTTATCTTTTTTAATTTCATAATTCGCAGATAAGAAAGAATAAAAATTTAAGATAGGCGCATCCATTTTATATTGAAAATAATGGCGGCCATTCTCTTTCCAGTCTTTTTGCAAATAGCCCGGCGCAATTGCTGTTTGACCTTCTTTTGTAGAAACAATACATTCAAAACGGATCCAATCTGCGTCTCCTGAAATGTAAGTATTAGCATAAGCTGTGGTATCATTAATACTCGCCATTCTTAATTTGGTTGGCAGCTTAAACTTTTTTCGTGTAGCATTTTCCGACAATTCATCATCTGCACTATACCCAATGAGTGGAAGAGCCCTGCTATTAAAGAACGAGCCGTTTTCAACCACTGATGTCTCCGTGGTTTTCATAATAAAATTTTTAGGAAACTGCTCCAGATCAAATTCAAACTTTATAGAATCGTTTGGCTGCAAAGGTTGTGCTAATTCATAACCATAAAAACCATTCTTCTTATCCTCAATAAAGCTTTTTACATCAACACTAAATTTAAAATTGTTTATTTTTATTTTAGAATATTGATTAACAAATATTTTAGATACTGCTCGTGTATGCTTATTCTTTAAATAATAAAAGCCTTTTATTTTACAACCCAATTCATCCGGAAAAATATCTACGTTTACATTGGAAGCAACAACCCGCGGCTGCAATTCTTTTTCATACTTCTTATAGGCTATTTCAAAATCTGCTCTTTGTTTTTCTTCTTCTTTTTCAGTTACATATGGATTTAAAATGCGTGTGTTGTAATATATTACCGAACCAAAACCAATAAAACATAAAACCCCAAAAATAAAAGTGAGCTTGTAAGATAGCCTGAATTTCTTAAGAGACTGTTTCACTCTTACAGAAAATAATTGCTCTTTACCTCGTTGATACATAGCAATTGCGATTGTACACATCATTAACAAAAGACCGATCCAATAAAACTTTATAACAAAAAAGTTCGGCAAGGTTTGTCCATGGCCATTCATATCCGAGTAACGCATTGAGTTTCCTGCAAAATTAAATTTTATAAGATCGTTCTCTATATTAAGCACACGTAATATTAAAGGGAAACCCAATACCAAAAACGCGACCACAAAAAATGCAACGTAACGGTTCTTAAAAAATACCTGGATAGATAAACCAAGGGCAATCAATAATGAAAAGCCAAAGATCTTTAATAAAATAAGATCGGTAAAATATAAACCTAATTCAAATTTTATATATCCACTCAGGCTTTGAAGGCAGATACAGGTAAAAATACAAACGAGATTTACTGCTAATGATAAAAATAATAAAGAAAAGAATTTTGATGTAAATAATATTCCGCTTGAAACCGGCGTAGATCCTACCAGTTCATCAATCTTAGCATCTTTTTCGCGCCAGATCAAAATACCTGTATAAAAAACGATCATGATCATTTGGAAAAAAGTAAAGGTGCCGCTCGCCAATTCAATTTGCATATAGGTTACCGGATAGGTTTCTGTGCCGTAAATTAAACCGGAGAATTGCGACATTAAAACCGTAAGTAAAATAGATAGGCCAAGAATTATAATAAAAAAAACCGACCTGATGATCTTTGAAAATTCGAACTTCGTTAAAAACACTAATTGCTCTATTGATAATTTAAGATCGAAAATTTGAGTAACTTTTGGTAAATGGCCAATAGACTGAATCGCTTTTGAAGGTTGTGATCTTGTTTCTTTTGATTTACGTTTAAAAATACTTACAGGATTTAAGAACTGGTTAAAATCAAATTTGTAATACGTAAATAATAATAATGCAAAAGAAAGGCCAAGCCATAATAAACGGTTGTATAAAATATAACTATTAAAAGGAATAAGTCGCACGTTACTTTCTGCAGGCGTCCAGTACTCTGTAATAGATGAAAGTGCCTGCGAACCAAATGGATCTAATAAAGCAGCAACAGTTTTGTTATCAATATCGGCCACCATACTGCGCGAAATACCGGCTACCACAATAAATACAAGACTACCAACATAACCGCTTGTCATATTGCGCGTAAAGGTTACCAGGCAAAAGAATAATGTGCCAATAAAAAATGTGTTGGGTAATAAAAAGTAAATAAAAGGTTGAAAGAAATTAATGAATTTAAATTCTCCCAATTGCCCATTGTCATTATTGGCTAAAAGAAAAGCACAAAAAAGTCCGAAGACAATTCCTGTTAAAACAAAAGTAGTTAATAAAAAAGAAGCGCTGAACCTACCGAACAAATAACTAAACTTTGTAATAGGTTTTGTAAAATAAAATGAAAAACAATTGTGTTGAAAATCTTTTTGTACACAACCCGCCATTAAGGCAACACAAATTAAAAGTGTTATTAGCCCAAATAAATAATCGGTATTAAAGCTCGTAAGAATGCCCGCAATGGTAGTAGCTGAATTAATATACGAGTTGGTATCAGCAGAAACGCCACTGAACATACCGGATATAGCAGCGCCTAACAAAAATGCAAGCGCAAAAAACACTACAAAATAAATATAAACACCCGGTCGCTTTAACCATTGTTTTAATTCGTAAGCAAAAATTTCTTTGAACATAATTTATTTATTTTGCATTAATGTATGAGAAATAAACATCTTCCAGGTCACCTTCAATAGCTTTAAAATTATTGCCTGGTAATGAATCACCTAAAACATGTACCAAGATTTTTCCTTCGGCAACGCGTGTAGAAATGACATTGTGTTTTTGACGGTATTCTGTTATTTCTTCCTTATCAATAATTACTTCATAAATTTTTCCTTTCAAAAGATCCAAAGCCTCAGTTGTTTTTCCATTAAACATTACCTGGCCCAGGTTCATTACCGCCATTTTATTGCAAAGATTACTTACATCTTCTACAATGTGCGTAGAAAGAATAACAATTATATTCTCGCCCACTTCACTTAATAAATTATGGAAACGGTTACGTTCCTGCGGATCCAGACCTGCCGTCGGCTCATCCACAATTACCACTTTTGGATTTCCCAATAGAGCTTGTGCAATTCCAAAACGCTGGCGCATACCACCACTATAATCACCAATGTAACGGTTACGCACTTCGTACAAATTGGTTTGATGTAATAATGCGTCACATACTTCTTTACGCTCTGCTTTATTTGAAATACCTTTTAGTATGGCAAAATGGTGCAACATATCATCAGCACTAACTTTAGGATAGAACCCAAAATCCTGTGGCAGATACCCCAACACTTTACGCATTTCTTCTTTGTTATTGATAACATCCAGGTTATCTAAAAAGATGGTGCCTTCACTTGGTTCCTGCAAAGTAGAGATGGTACGCATTAAGCTGGATTTACCGGCGCCATTAGGGCCAAGTAAACCAAACATACCATTTGAGATCTCTAAATTGACATTTGATAAAGCTTTTAATCCTCCAGGATAAACTTTACTAAGGTTTGATATTTTTAATTCCATAATTGTATTAAATATATGAGTTAAAGACGGTAAGCTTAATGTAAAAGTTACAGAAAGCAAAAATACTTACATGAACAGCAAAAAAACAGGATGAATGAATAATTGAAGATTTCAACCACTTATTCAATTTACAATGCCAAATAAACAAGAAAGCCCTTTTATAATTTATACTCATATAACTTTAATAAAAAATACGGCTCATGAAAAAATATATACTCTTACTTTTATTCTGCACCAGTTTAATAAGCATACAATCTCAAACAACCGGTATAACAACGTATACAAGCAATTACAGCGCCGCTAGTTCATCGCTTCGCCAGCCGGTTTCGCAGGCTCCAAATGGTGATATATGGATCTACAATTTTTTTAACGGAAGCCCGGTAAAATTTTCAGGAACAAATTTTACTTATACTCTGGTAAATTCAACCCCCGTAAGCACAAGTATTTTCGCAACTAATAGCGGCGTCTGGTATTATTCTGATTACGGTGATTTTTCACTTTTTAATG
>JBDSFC010000002.1:0-7893 GCA_039919745.1 Bacteroidia bacterium
TTAGATCAGAAATTTGACGCTACAATATATGTAAACGAAAATAAGGTGGTACAAAAAGTTGAATTTACAAATGCATATTCGCTTACCAAAACACAAAAAGAAGACGTAAGCAAGATCTTAAAAACGCTGGATAAATTTAATTTCTTTATGGTGCCAACCAAAAAAGGTGAGTATCCTTATAAAGTTTTGTATAGGCCTTAATAATAATTCTACGAATTACGAATAAGTTCGAATATACGAATCGAAGCGCTCGACCCAGATTCGTAAATTCGTATTAAATTCGTAATTCCTAGATTTTTCTCTATTCGATCAGGTGATATTATTTCTTAGTCAATTCTTTAAACACATCTTCCATTTTTTGTTCTTCTTTATTTAAGGTTAAAACGCTTAAATTATTAGCAACAGCAAAATTAAAAATGTCTTTACGCACATCTTCTTTCGAAGTAGAAATTAATTGCCAGGTATTTCCGTTTAAATGATTTACCTGTTCGATATTTGTGATCTTATGAAGTAATTTTTCTGAAACTTCTTTATCAAATTCAACCGTAATAATTTGTTGCGTAGTATTTTTTTGAAGATTTTTTGTTTCGTCGTTTGCAACTATTTCACCTTTGTTAATGATAATAACGCGGTCGCAGATAGCTTCCACTTCCTGCATAATGTGCGTGCTTAACATTACCGTTTTCTCTTTGCCTAAGGCTTTTATAAGGCCACGAATTTCTTCCAGTTGATTGGGATCTAAACCTGTTGTTGGCTCATCCATGATCAATACTTTTGGATCGTGAATAATAGCCTGCGCCAATCCAACACGTTGGCGATAACCTTTACTTAACGCGCCGATCTTTTTATTTTGTTCGATCTGTAAACCGGTCATTTCGATCATGTCTTTTACACGGCCTTTCAGATTTTTTATTTTATAAATGCCTCCAACAAATTCAAGAAATTCTTTTACATACATATCCAAATACAATGGATTATGCTCAGGCAAGTAACCAATTTGTTTTCTTACTTCTAAACTTTGATTAGTGATGTCAAATCCACAAACCTTTGCGCTACCTTCAGTTGGCGGAATATAGCAGGTAAGGATCTTCATCATTGTACTTTTACCGGCACCGTTTGGCCCTAAAAAGCCAACGATCTCATTACTGCCAACTTCAAACGAAATGCCATTCAAAGCTTTTTGGTTACCGTAAAGTTTGGTGATATTATTTACTTGTATCGACATTATTTATTATCTCTGAAAACGTTTGTTACAACCCAACCTTTGCCCCAATCTTCCACCTCTAGTTCAGACCAAAGTTCAGGAAAGAAAATTCTTTTTTGAAAGCGTGGCGGTAAATATTTTTGCCAGTTAGTACCACCGGTTGCAGCAATATCTTCGGTGTTTTGTTGTAAATACTGTACCGCAGATTTGTAATGCATTAACGGCCAATTGATATTTACATTCACATCAATTTCTTTTAACGCATTAATTACTTTTTGATTTTGCTGATCTTCTGCCGACAAGGATTTGTATTTTGCCCACAGGTTTTTTGTTTTGTACTCTTCAGCAAGTCTTATAAACTCAGCGCCGTATTTTTTCTCGAACTGCAAAAGTGTTAAGGTTTTTTTGCCAGAGCTTAATTCGGTAGCACCCTTGTTCCAATAAATGCTTTTAAACATTTCTTCAATTGGAGGCTTTTGATTTTTGTATGTTGGACGAACATCTTTATCTACCAAATTAAAAAAATCAGTCGCGCAAATTTCTATCTTACGGTATTGTGCACTTTGAAACCCACTTGCAGGAAGCAATGCCATACGATACCGTAAAAATTGTTCTTTCTCCATTCCATCGATCATGATCTCGAATGATTTGGTCAATGCTTCAAAATAACGGTTAATACGTCCTACTCTTTCAGCAAAAAATTTTGGCTCCAATTTTTCTTTCCAGCCAACCATTTTCCCGTTTGGTAAAATATTTGGTCCGTTATTTGCGATCTGCTCAAACTCGTTTAATGCTAATTTAAAATACAGCTCGGTGATCTGGTGGTACATAATAAAGATCTCCTCATCCGGAAAATCTGTTTTTGGATTTTGTAAAGTCAATAACGTCTCTACTTGTATATAATCCCAATAAGTTAAATAGTTAGATAATAATAAACCATCTAAATAACTGTTTATATCCTGCCCCATCTGGCCGTATTTATCTTCCAGTAATTTTATTTTCTCTTCTATTTTACTATCCATATGACTGTCTTTAAATGGTTAACAATTGCTTTTGAGAAATTCATCAGCAGCTTTTCAAAATTACTAATTTTTATCTATTAATGCCTCTTTTATCCATGGCCTTTTGGTAAGCATTTGCATACTTTAAATGTTGTTCGTAGGTAGACGAAAAGTCTGAGTATCCATTCAACTCAGGTTTTGCGCAAAAGAAAATAAATTTATGCTTTATGTGATTTAAAACCGCATCTATTGCAGAAATTGAAACAAGACAAATTGGCCCTGGTGGCAAACCTTTGTATTTATAGGTATTATAAGGCGAATTAATTTCTTTATCCGCATCTAACACCCGCTGTACTTCAAAATTTTTATTCGCGAACTTTAAAGTCGGATCAGCCTGCAGGCACATATCTTTATTGATACGGTTAATGTATACACCTGCAATTTTTTCTTGCTCACTTTCAATAGCGCTTTCAGATTGGGCAATAGATGCCAATGTGATCACTTCAGGAACTGAAAAACCGATTTTCTTTGCCATTGCTTTTCTTTTTTCGTTCCATACAGCATTATATTCTTTTTTGAGTATTCCAAAAAACTCCTCAGCACTGATCGCCCAGCTCAATTCATAAACTCCGGGCCTAACAATAGCAAATGCATTGTCTGGATCTAATTTAAAATCCTCATACAGTTTTTTATCATCTCCAATATAGCTTTCAAGCTCTTCATCCGTTAATTCAAGTTTATCATCCGTATAAGCAATAAATTCATCCAGGTTATGGATCTGCGAATTAAAAGTGAGTCTTACTTTTTCCTGCTTGTTATATTTTATTAAGTTAATGATCTGGCGTTTGGTCATACCATTTGTAATGCGGTATTTTCCTGGATGGATATTTTTATCCAGCTCCATTTTCTTTGCAAGAAATTCAAAAGCTTTAAGATCGTCAATAATATTTTCCGAATTAATATCGTTGATAACATCTTCAAACGTATCATTTGTTTCAATGTATATGTAAGTGTAGTTCTTATCTTTTAAGTGAATAGCACCCCCTAAATATTTCTGGTAAATAAAATAAGCGCCTGCGCCAATCGCAAGAACAACAATTAAACTTATTATTTTAGACCTTCCTTTTTTACTCATAACAAACGTTTAATTTGCTCTAATGCCATTTTTGCTTTTTCGTTTTTTGGATTCTTTTTTAAGAGATGTTCCAATTGTTTTATTGCTTCTGTTTTATTTTTAGTAAAAGCATAATAACCTGCTAAATTTAATAATAAAGGTTCATAATCAGGGTCCGTTTTTTGAGCAATTGTATATAATCTAAAGGCTTCTGCCTGTTGTCCCTGGCTTAATCTAATGAAACCCAAATTAGTAAGTGCAGAAACATGTTTTGGGTTTTCTTTTAAAATAAAGTTAAACTCATCAATTGCATCATTAAAATTATTTAAACCTGCTAAGGTTGTTCCTAATTTATTTCTAAAACCCAAATTATAAGGTGCCAGCTTAACTGCTTGTTTAAACCATTTTACAGATCCTGGAACGTTATTGACATTATAATACGATTCAGCAATTCGGTAACAGGTCCATGCATCTATATTATCATAAGACTGTTTCGTAAATAAGAGGTTGTAACATTTCTGCTCGCCGGCTTGATTTACATAAGCAATTACTTTTTGAAAATCCTGCTTGATAAAATTCAATTGTATCAATGCGCGAAGGTTTGTAAAAAGATCATTCGCTGTTTTATCTTTTAATAGAACAGTTGCCGAATCTAAATAAGGATTATTTTGATCGAACTTATCATATTGGTTAATGTAGGCCTGCGCTTTTGTAAGCGCTGAAGGGTTTTTCTCGTTAATAGAATATAAACCAACAAATGTTTTAATTTTATTTTGTTCTTCTTTTGAAACTGGTTTACGAATATAATGATCGTGAACCGAAACGTGAGGAATATCAATGGAGCCCGACAATGGCATATGACAACTTACACAATTTAAAAATTTTGAAGGCGCATGACCCTGTTTTGCGCTTCTTGCTAAAACAACATTTTTCTCTGTACATAAAAGATCGGATTTGCCATTTGTATTATGGCAACTATTACAGGCATCATTAAACGTATTAGCATTGGTCTCTTTCACACTTACGTGAGGGTTATGACAAGTGATACAGGTCATTGCATCCTTATAAGGTTTTAAAGAATTTTTATTTTGTACCTTTTCATACGACTTAATAAAACAGGCACTTTGGTTTAAACGATCGGCATGCGAAGCCATAATAAATTCATCATCAGCATTTTTATATTTTGGAAGAAATACGGAAATAAAATCACTAAGTTTTTGGCCCGGTTTAAAATCGTAAAAAGATTTTCCTTCTTTTAAAACGGCGTTGCCTTGTAAATGACAACGCTGGCAAAGATCAAACTGACGGTCGATAGATAATTTTGCAGGATTTACAATGGAGTAATCAATAAAGTTAGAAGTGTCTACTTTTGTGCCCAATTGCCTTTCTGCCACATGCATGCTTCCCGGGCCATGGCAACGTTCGCAATCAATGCCGGTTGGAATGCTGACATATTTATTTTCTGAGCCCAAAACAAAATTTGGATAACCGTTATGGCAACTCATACATTCTAAACCTATTTTGCGTGTAAAATGCGTATTAAAACCATTCTCAAAACCCGGAGGAAGATCCCAATGCTTTTTTTGAGTATAGAATGTCATTGGCATTTGATTAAAGTAACCATTTACATTTTGCAAATGCGAGTTGGTATGTTGGCCTGAACCAATAATAAAATTAACCTGTTCTGTTCTTGAATGTACAGTATCCTTTTTTTCTAAACGGTATTCTTTAAAATACAAACTGTCTTTTTCCCAAAAAGCATTGTAATGCATGTTTGAAAATTTATCGTAGATACTTGCATTCGAAAAATCACCAGCGGATTTTTCTTTTGTTGCAAGTCCAAGCGATTTACCCATACCCGTTTTAATAAAGGTATTGTAAATGTCCTGGTGACAAAGCTTACAGGTATTCATACCAACATATTTTGCAGAATCGGAATGATTAAGATAAAGCGAAGAATCTTTTTTTATTTTGTTTTCTTCTGCAATTTTAGGATGTGGTGTATCGCAAAATTTTAATAAACCAACTAATGCGATAGCAACAGATAAAAATATATGGACTTTTTTAGGCACCGGGATTTATTAGTTGCAAAAACCATACATCTTCATAAGAATTGATCGATTTTTTGTGCCAGGCTTTTTTTAAACCGCTTTTTTCAAAACCTGCTTTTTCAAATAAGGCAAGACTTGCGGTGTTAGATTGGTTTACGTGAACGTACACCTGTTTTAAATGCAAAGTAGAAAAAGCATAAAAGGTTACGAGTTTAATACACTCCAAAGCAAAACCATTACCACGGTGATCATCATGAATATAAATTCCCAAACCGCAACGCGCGTGTTGTGGTTCAAATTCAAACATATCAATAATACCAACCGTTTCGTTTGTATCTTCTTTACAAACCATTAAACGCAATTGTTTATTCGTATAAATATCCTGGTAAGCTGTATTTACAAATTCATCCAACACTGCTTTAGAAAACGGCGTTTGTGTATAGCTCACTTCCCAAAGGCTGTGGTTATTTTCCCAGCGATATAAAATATCGGCATCTGATGGCTCTAAAGCTCTAATCGAAATATTTTCTCCGTTTAAAAACATTAATCTTTATAATAAGGTAAACGTTGTGTTTTTATTGTTTCATTTAATTGATCTATCGTATAAAATGGTAATTCTACAAAACCATTGTGAAGATCGAAATTAAATGAGCCTGCAAATTCAAAATATTCATTTTCATTCATTCGTTTCATAAGATCAAAATATAATTCTTCATCTATATTATGAACTGCATAAAATTGTTCGAAAAATAATTTTATAGGTGACAGGCAGGTGACTTCGTATTGCCTGACAGGGCCAAACTTTGAGATCATTTCCTGGAGCATTTCCAGTTGATGATCGAAACTAAAAACAGGGTTCTTTTTTAATTTTATAAAAACACTTTCAATTTTTTTTTGAGAGATCGTTTTTAATAATGCTTCATGCGAAACATTTAATTCATGGCCCTTAATGGTCAAAGAATTATAATTGCCATTTATCATTAAACCAATATGAGGGGGTATTCTATTAGCGTATAATGCTACGAGCCAAAGATCTTTATTAAGAACCGTTTCACGCAGATCAACTGTTTCTACTTTGATATTTATTGTTTCAACTATCACGCAATATCTATTGTACCTTTAAATACTTTTTGCGCAGGACCAATAAGCCAGATATTATAAAAATTTTGTTCCAATACTCTTTCAAAAGTAACTTCTAAATTTCCGCCCAGTGTTTTTATCAAACAATTATTTTTTCCATTTGATATTCCTTTAATTGCTGCGACTAAAGCCGCTGCTGTAACACCTGTACCACAAGAATAGGTTTCATCCTCTACTCCTCTTTCGTATGTTCGTACAAATAAATTATCCTCAAGTCTTTCTATAAAATTAACGTTGGTTCCTTCTTCTTTGAACCGTTCATTATATCTTATCAAAGCGCCCATTTTTTTTACATCACAGGCTTCAACATCTTTAACGACTTGCACAAAATGAGGCGAACCTGTATTTAAATAAAAATAATCTTCACCAATTTCAACGTTTTTTACATCCTGCATTTTTAAAGAAACTATTTCATTCTCATCAATACTTGCTTCATGTAAACCATCAATGGCTAAAAATTTTGCTTTATTATCAATAATTCCAAGGTGTTTTGCAAAAGCTGTAATGCAACGACCGCCATTACCACACATGCTACTCGGGTTACCATCGCTGTTATAATACACCATTTTAAAATCCGAGCCAGGTTCCAGTTCAAGTAACATTAATCCATCAGCACCAATTCCAAAACGCCTATCACACAAAAATTTAACCTGTTCATTCGTTAATGAAATTTCATTCAATCGATTATCGATCAAAATAAAGTCATTACCCGTGCCCTGGTATTTATAAAACGAAAGTTGCATAATAAATTAGTTGATTTTTGCTAATAGATCTGAATCAATAACTCTTTCCAGCGATTTAAAATCTGCTCCGTAAAAAAGTTTATAAACCTGGTCAGAACTTTTAATATAATAAGTGTTGTCTAATTCATATAAAGACACATTATTATAATCCAGGAAACCATAAAGCAATACCTTATTCTTTGAAAAACGATATCCTTTTGAATTAAGAGGTGTTTTCCAAAACTCAATAAAATAAATATCTGAATTATTGTTTTTCACACCCGCTATATCAGCAGCTAATGAATCGCCAGGATTGACAACGGGGTCGATACGAATAATTTTTACATTTTTTACAGATAGTAATTCATCAGTGGCAATATTGATCTCAGTATTATCTCTTATAAGACTATCTACTTCAGAATAATTTACCGGATTTGTTTTTCCGAGATTTATTTTAAAACGTTCTTTATTTTTTTTCTTTTCTTCGTCTTCCTTATCAGTATCTTTTACCTGTTGTTCAACAACAGTAATTTGCGAAGTAGCTGAATCTTTTATTTTATTAAAAAGATCATTTATTTTAAATACAAAAAAACCAACACCAACTATAAGGCCAATTGATAATCCAAAAACAAAGGTGGGTATTTTACGTTTAAATCTCATT
>JBDSFC010000110.1:0-11798 GCA_039919745.1 Bacteroidia bacterium
GTAATCATTTAACATTGCGTGTGCAACAGGGAAGGGTTGACTACTTGAATTTTCTCCCTGGCCTTCTTCTGCGTCGAGTTTTTCACATACACGATAGATCCTCTCGTGTTTAGAATGAAAAGTTTCATAACTTAGCTCATCTATAATAAATAACACGGTAAGCACAAAACAGGCAATACCAATTGCGAGGCCAAAAATGTTAATTAGGGAATAAAATTTATTGCGTAATAAATTACGTGCTGCAATTTTAAGATAATTGTTGATGAGTTTAGGATCAGTCATAACTTTAAATAACTTATTAATAAAATATTAATTTTTAACTCACTATCGGATCTTTTCATCTAAGATTGTGCGTCTTATCTATTGATGAAGGAAAAATATTAATTAAATATTAATGAGTAATGCGCTGCAAACACCTCGCTACAAAATTAAATTAAGAAAGGTTGGGTCGTATCACCTTTTTAGGGTGATTTTTTATTTAATAAATGAAAACATATATTCAATCACTCAAATGTATTTTTAACAGTTTAAGGCATTGTTTTTGTATCCTTTTTTAATCTTATATAGTTGTAAGGATTATTTTATTTATGGAAAAAACTGTTGGACTAAGAATTAAGGAACTAAGGGCTCATTACAATATTGGTGTTAAAGAATTTGGAACCAGGTGCGACCTTTCGCATGTTGCGGTATTTCATTTCGAAAACGGAAGAACTACCAGGCCGCACAAATCATCGCTGCAAAGAATAATAAACGTTTACGGTACAACTATGGAATGGTTGTTACATGGTAACGGTGAAATGTTGCCGTATGGTAAAAAAGATCTTACAGGCAAAGAAGAAAATTTTGACGCTTTTTGGAAAGATGAAGCTTACAGCGAAATTAAAAGTAAAAATGTTTTGCTTGAAAAAGAAGTGGATAGGCTTTGGCAAATGGTAAGTCATTTTACCAGTGGTGAGAAACCAAATTTTCAAAAATCCTGAGTTTTTTAGTGAAATAAAAGGCGGCAAAAATATTTAGAAAGGACAATGCTTTTCGCTTTTATTGTTTTTTTGTTGTGACGGTTCATTTTAAATGTTAGTGAGGCCTAAAACAGCTTAAAGCCTTGTTATTATTGAGGTACAGCCATTTTTTGCAAAAAAATCGCCATTTTGACATAGGTAATTATACCTATAAAAAATAGGTATAATTACCTATATGATAGCAATTTTAAATCTTTTAAATTTAAGCATACCTAAGTATTACTCAGTGCAAGAGAACATAAATAGTCAAACAAATAAATTACTGAGCGATAGTTCACAAAAAACTAATGATTTTAACTCTATTCAAAAAGAGGTGAGCGAAGATCTTGAAAGAATCAACAAGATGTTTGATCTTGCAAGCATGTTATGCGATATTTTTCTCATAGAACAAAAATCTGAAATGAATAAATGGGCTACTGCCAAAATAGATGATCATGTAAAAAAAATAAATAATTCATTCTTACTTTAAATGTTCTTTAGAATTAAAATATTTTTTTGTTTTTTGCTTATCGGTTTTTTTACCCTGGCAAGTTGTGATAAATCAAATGCATCAAGTCAACGGGTTCCTGAGTTAACCGGCGAAGAATCTTTAGTTCAGGAAAAAGATTCACCTTTATTATTTATGGATGTTGAGGCAAAAGTAAGACAGGATGAAAACGAAGGCAGTAAAGCCAAACATTTTGTTTACGGAACTATTAGTAACACCGCTATGCAAACCAAATTTAAAGATGCAACCCTGTTAGTAAAATATTATTCACGAACGAGCGATCTTATTGAATCAAACGAAATTATCGTTAAGAATTTTTTTGAACCAAATACGCGAACCAAATTCGAAATAAACATTAATCCTCCAGACTCAATGCAAACAGTTGAGATAGAACTAAAAAATGCAAAGGCAACAAATTAAATATATCAAAGCGATCGACCCTTCAACAAAATATAGCTACCTGCTTTTTGTTACTTGTTTGACATTGCATGCTGCATGGGAGATCATATTTGCATTGGCGCAATAAAATTACAGCTTAATTCCTATTACCAATAAATCATCTACCTGTTCAAAACCATCCATCCAATCATTAATATCCTTGCGTAATAAATTTTCCTGATGTGGCATTGGATTAAAGGAATTTTCAGTTAAAAAACCTTTCATTTTTTTGCTCATGTACTTTTTACCATCCGGCCCTCCAAACTGATCGGCGTAGCCATCAGTAGTAGCATATAAAACATCGTTGCTATTGAGTTGTAAAGTATGTAATTGATATGCGAAATTAAATTCTGTAAAGCTTGCCACGCTTGCCTTGGTTGGTTTTATTTCTGTAAGCTCTTTTGTTGTACCGTTTAAAACCCATAACGAACGGTTAGCGCCAGTGTATTTTACTTCGCGTGTTTGGGTGTTTATTTTTAATAAACAAATCTCCATACCGTCTTTGCTTTTGCCTTCGTTTTGTTGACGTAAAGTTTCTTTAATGCTATTATTTGCCAAATATAAAAGTTTATCAGGCTCTGTCGTTTGTTTTGCAGCATCGTGTAATTTATCAGAACAGATCATGCTCATAAAACCACCGGGTACACCATGACCAGTACAATCAGCGCAGGCAATTAAGAATTCATTTTTGTTTATTTGTTTGAACCAATAAAAATCGCCACTAACAATATCCTTTGGCTGGAAAAAAATAAAAAGATCCGGCCATGTTTTTTTTATTTCGTTTATTCCAGGTAAAATAGAATCCTGTATACCTTTGGCATAATTAATACTATCTGTAATCTCCTGGTTCTTATGCTCGATCTCTAATTTTTGTTTATTTATTTCTTTTGTTCTATCGGTAATAATATTTTCGAGCTTAATATTTTGTTCTATTAAACGTTTAGAATTTAATTTAATTACCATATAAACCAATAATAAAAATAATATCGCATAAATGATATATGCCAAAACAGTGCGATACCAGGGAGGTAAAATAGTAAACGGTATTTTTATCTCTTGTCCTTTTATACCTAAAATATTTTGCGACCTCACATGAAAAACATAATCGCCTTCATATAAATGATCATATTTAACGATGTTATTATTTGTAGACGGACCAAATGTTTGATCACGGCCTTCAATATAATATTGAAACAACAGTTCACTTTTATCCATGTAATCTGAGGCACCTAATTTTATTTCAATAAAATTATTACTGTAATTTAAAACGATATTCTCTAATTCTGTTTTTGGATTAATGTTGGTATAAAACTGGCTGGTATCTTTGCCACAATCAAGGTAATTGATAAAGGTGTTTAAAAAATAACTTGGCTCTTTTAAAGTAATATCATAACAATACAAGCCATTATTTGTACCTATATATACAAGCGAATCATTATAACAAAACGACTTTACATTAGATTCTTTGATACGTGAAAGTTGTAAAGGCCTGATATCAAAACCATCTTTCTTTTTTTCCAAACACAATAACACTTCATTAGCTTTTGAATCGTCTTTTCTTTTGCAGGTTAACCAAATATCATTTTTAATGGTAATTGCTTTGTTGATGATCTGTTTGGTATTTAATAAGTGAAAATCAGGATCTAATGAAACACGATAATCAATACCTTTTGTATTTATTTGATAAATACCAGTGTCTGTAGCTATTAAAACTTTTGGGCCATAATTGAATAAAGAACTTTCTTTTAGATTTGGTAAACCATTTTTTTCTTTGATATTTATAAGTTCCTTGCTATTCTCAGATTCGGCATATATTCCATTATCAGTTGTGCTAAAAAGTATTGAACGGTCTTCGTTCAAAGCAATACTTCTAATGTCAGCGTTAAGATCAAAAAATTCTCCCTTTACATTAAAGTTTTTTTCATTTAAAATACCTTTTGCATAACCAGTCTCTGTTCCTAAATAAATAAGACCTTGCTGTGTTGGGTGAACAAAAATGTAATGAAGATCGCTTGGGGTTTCGTAAATTAATCTAAAACTATTATTTTCTAAAATATATAAACCTGATTTTGAACCTGCAATTAATTTATCGCCAACAGTTGCAACACACCATGATCTTTCGGTTAAATTAGTTTCCTCAAATTTTAAAGTAGCAGAATTGTATTTTAAAACACCTTTATCTGTTGCTAAATAAGGTGTGTGTTTGTAAAAGATACAAGCTTCAACTGTTCCTTTTATGCCATTTGCTTTTGTGAATTTTGTAACCGGACTGTTAAACTCTATAAAGCTAATTCCTTTTGCAAGTGCGAGCCAAATATGACCCTGCACATCATTATAAATATAATTCACTCCGTCATCCTGCAGATCCGTAGTACTGTTAATATATTTTACCGGTTTAAACTCATTATCAGTAATTAACAGGCCACCATTAACAGAACCAAAAGCAAAATTTGTTTCGCCAATATTTGTAGCGCAATAAACCGTTTTTTCTATTAGCCAATTAGCAATTGGTGTTGTAATTACTTTGATCGTGGAAAGATCTGGGAGTGTTTTATCGAAATTAAATTCGTAAACGTTTTGCGGTGTGATAATATAATACAGATTTTTTTTGCCTTTGATTATTCCTCTTACAGGATTATCATTATCTGCAAATTGTTCGCCATTCTTTAAAAAAACAAATTCGTTATTAACTGATAATATTTTCAGGCCCAGCCCTCTTTCTCGTACAATTAAATGATTTTCTACTTTAAAGAATGTGTGAAAGCCTTCTTCACCAGCGGTAATTAGTTTTATTGTTTTATAATTATAATCCAGTATTTTTTCATTACTACAAAAATAAACATGGCCTTTTATTGGAATAATTGTCCAGAACCGTCCCAGATCTTTTTCTGTTTTAGGAAGAAGGTTCTCCAACGTTTCAAATTTATAATTCCCGTTTTTTGTTTGAATTATTTTCCCAAAATTACCATCACCCGCCACAAATAATTGTTCGCTTTCATCTTTTGCCAATGATAAGCAAAGAAATGGTAAAGTGAGAAGGTTCCAATCTGAACCATCATTTATTAAGACACCATCATTATTAGCCACAAAAATTCTGCCATAAAGATCCTGGATAATACAACGGTTTTGGTCGGCAGCGTTGTATTGCGCAGGAAGATAATTATGCATAAAATAATTACCCTTTTGAGCAGAAGAAAATGAGCCTATTAACAGAAGGCACAGAAAAGAGAATTTTTTAACAAATTGCATCACCACTAAGTTGGGTAAAATTAATAAAACGGCAAAAATTATGTGAAAACTGCTGTTTTTGGTTAATAAAATTTAGGTATCTTCGAATACCAAAAAAAGCAAAACTACCAAACATGGTAGTTGAATCTGATCTCTAAAATTGCCACTTTTGATGGAAAGAAAACGGTAACTAATTTGAACTTTATTTAAACGATATTAAAATGAAAAAACATCTATTAATCTTTGCGAGTGTATTGTTTTCAACGTATTTTTTTGGTCAATCAATACCAAATGGTGGTTTTGAAAGCTGGGTGATAAGTACCTATGAGAATCCGCAATTTTATCAAACGTCAAATTACGAGCACAATAGTAGCTCTACTACTCCTGTAAATGCTACCAAAACAACTGATGCTTATCATGGCGCATTTGCTTTGAAATTAACTACTGCGGTAACTAGTCCCACAACTCCGCCGGCTTTTGCTTATTTTGCAAATGGAAATCCTGGTGGGCCAAACCCTGCGGGTGGAATTGCTTACACTCAAAAACCAAGCGGTTTGCGTTTTCATTATAAGAGTAATATTATTGGTACAGATACAGCGATCTTTATTTGCATCTTTAAAAAATTAAATGTGAATATCGGAACTTATTTTTATAAGTTCACCACTTCTCAAACTAATTATACATTGTTTAATCCAACATTTAATCCAGCTTTGCCTGTATTTCCTGATTCTGTTATCATTGCCTGCGCATCAAGTAATGCTTTTATAAATGGTGGTTATAATGTTGGCAACAGCATGCAAATTGATAGCCTTGCTTTTACAGGTGTTGCTTTTCAACCTGTAAATTTAAATGGTGATTTTGAACAATGGACAAGTCTTTCTGATTATAAATTAAATGGATGGAATACAGGGAGCGCATCTCAATCTACGGATGTTTATTCTGGAAGTTATGCACTTGAATTGCAAACAACCCCACCTGCTTTTGGTGATAATCAGGTACAGGTTGGTCGCGCCATGACCGGAACACCAACACAAAGTAATACTCTGGGTGGTTATCCTTATACAGGTACAATAGATACTTTATTTTTATATTATAAATATTTTCCTGCCAACCCTGTGGATAGTGCAAGGGTTTCACTTACGTTTAAAAAGAATTTTGTTGGCTTACCAGGTTTCCAGGTTTTATTGCCACAGGCATTTTCATATACTTTAAAAAAGATACCTATTAACAATGCAATTGCACCTGATACAATGATCCTGTTTTTGGAATCGTCGAAATGGCCTGTTCAAAATTCTTATGTAGGGGCCGATTTTAAGATCGATAATATGTATTTAAAATCTCAAAAATTACCGATCTCTAATTTTAATGCACCATTAAGTGGATGCGTTGGACAGCCTGTTTCATTAACGGATAATTCTTTTAACATGGCTAACGCCTGGAATTGGATCATGCCTGGCGGTTCACCATCCAGTTCTATTTTACAAAATCCTACTGTAACTTATGCTACACCGGGAACAAAAACGATTACTATGAATGCCAATAACCAATTTGGTACCGGCGGCTTAATATCAAAAACAATAACGGTTTATGCATTGCCATCTGTTGGAGCAACTTCTTCCAGCAATTGTGGTGGTGTTGTTGTTACACTTACTGCAACAGGAGCATCTTCTTATTTATGGAGTAACGCACAAACTACATCATCTATTACCGTGTCACCAACTGTATCTACAAATTATACAGTTACTGGTACTTTAAATGGTTGCCAAAACTCGGCAGTAGGTTCAATTAATATTCCGGTTATTCCTACTGCAAGCATTTGTATGGTAACGGTTGACAGCTTGAGTCAATACAACGAAATTTATTGGAATAAAAATCTGTATCCAATGATGGATTCAATGATCGTTTACAGGCAAACCTCTACAAACGTTTACAAACGCATTGCATCAGTTTCAAAAAACTCTACTTTAAGTATGTTAGTAGATACCATGCGTAGTATTGGACCTGCAAATGGTGACCCAAAAATTTCTACATATCGTTACAAGATACAAATTCGCGATACCTGTGGATATTACGGTCCAATGAGCTTATGGCACAACACAGTTTATTTTACAAATAACAACGGAACTTTTTTCTGGGTAAACAGTTATTCAATAGAAGGAAGTCCTATTCCTACCAATCCTGTTCTAACATATAGTTTAATGGTTTGCATCAACCCAAGTATATCATCGGTTTATTTACCGCTTGGTACCACAGCTGGTAATCAAAATAGTTTAACCGATCCAAATTATTCTACTTACCTAAATACAGCAGACTGGAGAGTAGAAGGAAATCTTGGTTATGAATGTGATCCTTCGTTAAGAACGACCAACACATTATCTAAAGCAACAAAATCAAGAAGTAATATTGGAAACAACAGATTGATCGGTATCAAAGAAAATTCTTTATTGAGTGCGATAAAAGTTTATCCTAATCCTGCGAATTCAACTTTAAATTTTGAAATTGCTTCTCAACGTGAAGATCTGAAAAATTTAGAATTCACAATTACCAATGTTTTGGGCTCCGTTGTATATAATGGTAAAATGGATGGGAAGAAAGCTACTATTGATGTAAGTACGTTTGCAAAAGGTGTATACAGTTTAAATGTAAATAGCCAGGCCGGAAAAGTAGCTTACAAAGTTATTGTTAACTAAATATAGATTAATAATTATACAAAAAAGAAAAGATCATTTTTAATTAAATGATCTTTTTTTGTATGGCCATGGCAACGGCTTCTGTCATTGATTCCACATGTAATTTAGAATAGATGTTCTTCATGTGAAAACGAACCGTGTCATAAGTGATATTGCATTTATCGGCGATCATTTTATAACTTAAACCTTTAACAAGGTAGCCTAAAATTTCTTTTTCTCTGTCAGATAACTGAGCAGTTGGAGTGTCATTGGTGTTTTGTACGTTTCTAAACATGCTAAGTACTTTTGTTGCTATACTTCCTGTTATTGGCGCGCCACCTTCATACGCTTCTTTTATTGCCTGCAAATATTCTTGTGGAGATGATTTTTTTAAAATATAACCTGAGGCGCCGGAACAAATAGCATTAAAGATCTTGTCATCGTCTTCAAAAACAGTTTGAATGATTATTTTGATCTCAGGAAATTTTGCTTTCAATAATTTCACAGCGGTAATTCCATCTGTGCCCGGCATTTGAATATCCATTAAAACAATATCGCAATTTAAATTACTGATATCGTTTACAATATTATTTGCGTTTGGAAAAAGTGCAGCTAATTCAAATCCTTCACTCATTTTTAAAAGATCAGATAAGCTATCGCGCAAACGTTTGTTATCTTCAACTATGCAGACTTTTATTTTCATTCTAACTAAGTTACATAAATTACTTTTAAATTACCCTGCCAAGTTAAGTAATTTTAAATTCTAATTGTATTAAAGTACCCCGGCCTGGGTTACTGGTTACTTTCAGTTTACCATTGAGATCTTGCGCACGTTGTTTCATATTTTGCAAACCATTGCCTTTTTCATTGTTTTTCGCAAG
Source organism: Bacteroidia bacterium (assembly GCA_039919745.1). Classification (GTDB taxonomy): domain Bacteria; phylum Bacteroidota; class Bacteroidia; order B-17B0; family Aurantibacillaceae; genus Aurantibacillus. The sequence goes on from JBDSFC010000110.1 coordinate 8,723, forward strand.
ATCAAAACCTTTGCCATTATCTTTTATTTTCATGATAACAATTTTGTAATTTTTTTCTATAGAAGCTTCAACTAAATCTGCTTTGGAATATTTGGCAGCATTATTTATAGCTTCCTTATAGATCAGGTATAAATTTTTGCGTTGTTCTATATCCAGCATAATTTTTTCAACCTCGCTACTATAGATAAAATTAAATTGGATATTTGCCGAGCCCATTAAGCTATTACCAAAACCTTTCATTTTTTTAAGGACATTTAAAAAATCATCGTTCTTGGGTTGTATGCTCCAAACAATGTCGCTCATATTCTCAATTGTTTCGCGACTGGTATTTTCAATTTTTTCAACAATGGAAGAATTCATAGCTTCATCTTTGTTCATTTTAATTACACCTGCATACATAGAGATGCTGCTTAATGAAGAGCCTACTTCATCGTGCAGGTCACTAGCAATTTTATTCCGCAATTTAGACTCCTTTAATTTTTGGTTGTGCTGTATTCTTTGAAAAACTGTAAAACCAATTACCAGCAATAGAACCAAACTTAAAATTAAAGCATAACGCTGCGTTTTTTCCTGTTTTAAAATAGCAGAGGTTATCTTTTTTTCATCCGCCAGTTTTAAACTATCAGCAATTGCTTTTTTCTCGTACTCATATTTGAACTGGTTTTTTAATGTGGCTTTACGGGTATTGTCATTAAAAATACTGTCATGCATTTTTACTGAGAGCTCATACATTTGAAGTGCCTTATCTATTGAACCTTCTTTTTTATAAATTAGATACAGTGCATTTGCGCCTCGTGATATTATATCAGGATAACCAAGTTGCTGTGCCATAGCCAAACTTTTTTTAAAATAATAGGTTGCTGAATCGGTTTGACCGGCTTGGTTATATGTAACGCCAATGTTTTGAAGAGCGCTTGGTATGCTTTGTTTATAATCGATCTTTTCTAAGATGCGTAAACACTCTTTAAAATATAAAATAGCTTCCGGCGATTTTTTTCCCCGATACATATAACCGATATCGTTTAGTGTTGCCGCTTTGCCCTGTGCATTATTTGTTTTTTCGTATAATGCTAATGATCTTTCAAAACAATTTAATGCATCATCATGTTTACCCTGGAATTTATAAATGCTGCCAATGCCATTTAATGAATAAGCAATACCGTTCTCATCATTTATTTGTTGGTTGATCTTTAGACTTTTTTTATAATATTCAATTGCTTTTAAATAATCGTCCTGGTCTTTATATAGATCTGCAATTATATTTACAACAAATGCTTCAAGGCTTTTATCTTTATTTTGTTCGTGTAATTTTAAAGCCTCTTCATAATAATTGAGTGCTTTTAAAATATTGCCTTGGTTATGCATCGCCCTTCCAAGATTGGTTAATGCCTGGGCTATATTTTCCTTAAGATTTATTTCTCGGGAAAGAGCAAGGCTTTTTTCATAGAATAAGATAGCTGTTTTAACATCACCTTTATTTTTTGCTATCAATCCTTCATTGCACAAAGCAATAGATAAATATTTAGTATAGAATTTTTTTAGTTCTCCCGAACTATTTGTGATCTGTTGTTCAACCAGTTCTTTTAATTGATGATTATATGATTCCCACTCATGGTCAGGTGCGTTTTCAGCAAGCTGACTCAGTAATTTAATTTTAATGATGTCGTTAGTAGTTTTGTCTAAAGCATTTTTTAAAGAGTCGAGCATTTTATCCTGGGCAGTTAAATGCGCTGCGAAGAAAAAGAAAAGGAGTATGTAAAGGCTGTTTTTCAAATTCGCCATAGGTTTAGCCTTACTAAAATACTAATTTATTTTAAGCCTGGAATAGTTCCTGTGTCCAATAACTTTACAACATATTGCCTCAGTTGACGTTGTTTTTAATGCTTGGGTAATATCAAATTATCGAAAAACTACGTGATTTCACTTAAAAATTCCACAGTTTACAAAGAGATTTCCACACAATTTGCAAAAAGCAAAAAAATCTTACATACGTAGTGCCAGCACACAATTTGGCTGATTCGGTCTTTTATTTATTCCCAACTTTGTATCAGGAAATCAACTAAACTAAAATGCAATTTGATTTCGGAACTACAATAATAATAAATTAAAAGCACGGATCATGACAATTTATAACTTCGCAAGACTAGCGCTAAAAGAGAAAACTAACTTGATTGAGAACCAGGCTATTTTTTTAGATAACTATATGGATAACGGAAATTTAATAAACACTTATTTTTTTGAAGGTTTTTTTGTTGAGTCTACAATTGATCTTAATGCCGGAAAAATAATAGATATTCTTCCGTTTCAACATGGCTATAAACTTGACAAAAAAAAAGTAGATGATTATTTAAAAATGGCTTGTTAAAACCTATCAGCTGCAAAAGGATAGTTTAAAAAACGGATGTTTAGTAGCCATTCGTTTTTATTGCAAGCTTTTTCAAACGGATAGGAGGGATGTAAAAGGTTTAGATGTTAAGCATCCTTCCCTTTCCAAATTAAAAATTAATTGATCAAAGAAACAGACCCGGTATAATGATGAGTTTTATTAAAAATATCTTTCAGTTCTACTTTATAAGTATAGACATCAAGTGGTGCCAATTCACTGTTATTTTTTACAAACCCGTTCCAGCCCTGTGTATGATCAAACGTGTGAAATAATTTTTTCCCCCAACGATCATAGATCTCTAAACTATAAGCAGTAATATCCCAGCCAATTCCTCCTGGAAAAAAAATATCATTTAAGCCATCAGCATTTGGTGTAAATGAATTTGGAATATAAAATGTAAAGAGATCTTTTATAATGTCGTTGATAATTATACTTTTTGATGCGGTATCAATACAATTGTCAGCATTGGTAACAACAAGATGAACAAGGTAAGTGCCGGTATGGTCGAACGTATATTCCGGATTTTTTACTGACGAACCACTTGCATCATCAAAATCCCAAAACCAACTTGTTGCACCGTTTGACCAGTCAATAAATTGTATAGTAGAATTATCAATGTTTGTTTCATACGAAGAAGCACCAAAATCAGCAGAAAGATCATTTGTTGATACGTTTAGTATTAAAGACTCT
>JBDSFC010000117.1:0-4206 GCA_039919745.1 Bacteroidia bacterium
TTTTATTTTTAGATAAAAAAAACGCTTCGCAGTTTGACGGGATAATTGGTTTTTTACCGGATGCCAATACCAAAAAAACTGTTATCACAGGCGATGTAAAATTAAAAGTAGTGAACGGTATTTTTCATAACGGCGAAACCTTTGATATGGAATGGCGCCGCCTGCAATCACAAACTTCAGATTTTAAAGGCAGGGTAATTTACCCGTATTTATTTGGCACACCTGTTGGTACTGATTATTCTTTAAAAATCTACCGGAGGGATACTTCCTTTATTGATATTAATAATGATATAGGTTTGCAATATTATTTTAAAGGACTAAATAATTTTAAAGTATTTTACAAACAACGTAATACCAATCTTATCTCTACAAGTGGTTTGCAATATGTAACCGCCCTACCCGATTATGCCGACATTACTACACAATCTTATGGCGCAGGAATCACTTTTGAAAAGCTTGATTACCGTTTTAACCCGCACAAAGGTGTTGCTATTAACCTGGTTGGGCAAACAGGCAACCGCAGTATTAAACGCAATGCCAAGGTAAACGAAGTAGCGTATCAAAATATATTATTGCATTCAACACAATATCAATTTGAAGGAACAGTAAATTATTTTATTCAATTACACAGAAACAATGTTTTAAAAATTGGTGTACAGGGCGCTTCTGTTTTTGGTAACTCTACAATTTTTAAAAATGAATTGTTCAGGATCGGTGGCTTAAGAACCTTAAGAGGCTTTGACGAAGAAAGTATTTTTGCCTCTACTTATGTTATACCAACTTTAGAATACCGTTTTTTATTCGCGCAAAACTCTAACCTGTTATTGTTTGGCGAAGGCGCCTGGTACGAAAATAACAGCAATGGCCTTTATATAAAAGATATGCCCTTAAGTGTTGGTGCCGGAATAAATTTTGAAACAAAGGCCGGCATCTTAACTTTAAATTATGCTATTGGTAACCAGTTTGGCAATGGTTTTGATGTGCGCAGTGGCAAGATCCATTTTGGGTTAACAGCATTGTTTTAATGCGCTAAAAAGATTAAATTCGTTTTAATAAATTCTGCATGCAAAAGATCTTGTTATATATTTTTTCTTTTTTCTCTTTGCTTGCAACGGCGCAAACTTATCCTAACCAAAATATTTCTTTAATAAGTTTGATCGATCCAAATACAAACACGGTTACTGTTGGTCCGGATGGCAGAAAATACGCCGGCTGCTGGGGCTGGTACCAGGCAAGCACCAATAAAGAATATGCAATTGCCTGCGGAAGTAACGGTACTTATTTTATAGATGTTACCGTGCCTGCATCACCAAGCGTTTGCGCTTTTGTGCCCGGAAGAGTATCGGCCACTAACCGCGAAGCAAAAACATATCAGAACTATTGTTACGTTGTTTGTGACGAAGGCCCACCCAATACCTTTCAAATAATTGATATGAGTACCTTGCCGGCAACGGTAACAGTAGTACACGATAATAAAACCTATTTTGAACGCGGCCACACTATCTTTATTGATAAGGATAAAATGTACATAGGCCTCGCTACTTATTCTACAGGCGTTCTATCGCCCATGAACATTTACAGTTTGGCAACACCAACGGCCCCGGTATTGTTACGCGAAGTAAAACAGGACCTTGCTTTTATAAATACCGTGCACGATATGTATGTGCGAAACGATACTATCTATGCCTCTTGCGGCTACCAGGGCTTGTATATTTTAAAATTAAATGCCAATAATACACTTTCGCAAATTGGTTCTTATACAGGTTATACAAGCTCTGCGTTTAATCATTCAAGTATGTTAACGCAAGACGGAAAACATTTGATCTTTTGTGATGAAGACCCAACCGGTTTACCAATTCGTTATGCAGATGTGCAAAATTTCAGCAACATTCAACCGGTACAAACCTGGTTGCCTTTTGCAAACGCGGTTGCGCATAACCCTTATTTAATTGGTAATAAATGGGCAGTAGTTTCCTGTTACCAGGATGGGTTGTATATATATGATATTTCGCAACCCGGTAATGTTTGGGTGTCTGGATACTTTGATACCTATTATCAAAGCGGTGGAAATATTAATAATTATATGAGCGCGCCCTATCGTGGCAATTGGGGTGCTTATCCTTATTTACCAAGCGGTATTATTATTGCAACCGATATGCAAAACGGTGTTTTTATTTTAGATGCAACGGATGCTTATAATAACCCGGTTGGCATAAAAAACAATTCTCAAAAAAATAATGCACTGGTTATTTATCCAAACCCTTCATTCGATGAATTATTTATTAAGTACGAAACTACTAATTCATCCAAGCTGGAATTAAAAAATATGCTGGGCCAAACAGTATTTGAAAAAGGCTTTAGCGGTAACATTCATGAAACAATAGATGTTAAGCATATCCCCGCAGGAACTTACCTTATTGGCCTCACCGAAAAAGGCAGGTCCTTTCATAAAAAAGTGTTAATTAATCGCTAATTAAGGGCTTTTCGCCTACAAACTACTTTCCTATAAGTGGTAAAATATATTAGATAAATGGCGTTGTTTTAATGTCTCAAATAGATTATATTTGTTTATATAACTTACCAAAACATGAAAAAAATTTTACTCTCACTTTCGATTTTATCATCTTTATTTTCTCTGGCACAAACTTATTCAAGTCAGAATATAAATATGATCAGTTTAATTACTCCCAATACAGTTGATATGGGTACAGATAATAGGCGCTATTCTGGTTGCTGGGGTTGGGTTCAAAGCAGCACTAATAAAGAATACGCAATTGTTGGTGGTAGTAACGGTACTTATTTTATTGATGTTACAGTTCCTGCATCACCTACAGTTTGTGCTTTTGTTCCCGGAAAAACCGGTTGCACCTGGAGAGAAATTAAAACCTACCAGAATTATTGTTATGTAGTAAGTGATGATGGAGCTCCAAATACTTTTCAAATAATTGATATGAGTACTTTACCTTCTACGGTATCATTGGTTTATAACGGTAAAGATTATTTTGAACGTGGTCACACAGTTTGGATAGATCAGAATAAAATGTATGTTGGTGGTGTAACCTATTCCACCTCCGCCCAGGCTGCCATGAATGTATACAGCCTTGCCACGCCAACGGCTCCGGCTTTGATCAGGTCAGTTCAACAGGATATTCCTGCTATTAATTATGTACATGATATGTATGTAAGAAAAGATACTGTTTTTGCTTCTTGCGGCTACCAGGGTTTGTATATTTTAAAATTATCTGCTTCTAACACATTTACACAGTTAGGTTCTTATACAGGTTACGCAAGTTCTGCTTATAACCACGCAAGTATGTTAACACAAGACGCAAAATATTTATTGTTTTGTGATGAAGTACCGGCTGCGCAACCGATCCGTTTTGTGAATGTGCAAAATTTCAGCAACGTACAACCAGTACAAACCTTTAAACCTCATACAGGCACTACGCCACACAACCCTTATTTAATTGGTAATAAATGGGCTATAGTTTCCTGCTACCAGGATGGTATTAATATTTATGACATTTCACAACCGGGCAATGTAGCTTTATCAGGATTTTTTGACACTTACAATCAAGGTGGTTTTAATACAGGCACATATAACGGTAATGATTACAGGGGCAACTGGGGGGCATATCCATATTTACCAAGTGGTATTATTATAGCGGTAGATATGCAAAATGGTGTGTTTCTTTTAGATGCAACAGCAGCGTTTAACAATCCTGTTAGTGTTAAAAATACAATTGCTTCACCAAGCAGTTTTATTGTTTATCCAAATCCTGCTTCTAATTTGATCTCTGTAAATTATACTACTTCAGGTGATTCTAAAGTACAATTAAGAAATGCTTTAGGCCAATTGATTTTTGAAAAACAATTTAGTGGCAATGTCATGGATCAGATCAATTTAAGCACTTTTGCCAATGGCAGTTATGTGTTATCTGTGACTGATAAAGATCAAACATTAAATAAAAAATTAATTATTAATCACTAGTATTCTTATAAATGAAATTCAAATATTTCTTTATTATCATCTTTGTTGTATCACTTTTTAATGTAAAATCACAGACCTACTCTGCATCTAATTTTACATTGATCAGTTTGATCAGTCCTGAAACATATACCAATTCGTATAACGATAAATATTCGGGTTGCTGGGGTTGGTACCAGGCTTCAAAAAATAAAGAATATGCCATTGCAGGATCTGCC
>JBDSFC010000075.1:0-6639 GCA_039919745.1 Bacteroidia bacterium
AGTCGTTGCGATGCAAACGATGATATTATGGAAGGCATAGGAAAGATAGTTGGGGTTTGTAAAGATTTTTAATCTTCCTCCCCCGTCGCTTTCGCGACACCCCCTCCAGAGGGGGACAAAAAGAACAATCTCCACAATTTTTTTAAGAAACCCGAAACACCGGTAATACCATTGGTATTCCACGGTTTGCTTTGCTCTAAAGGACCTAAGAACATTTCGTAAAGGCGTAAAGTATCTGCCCCAAATCTTTCACCAATATCATCAGGAGAAACAACGTTCCATTTTGATTTGGACATTTTTTCTACTTCATTGAAAGTAGAAAATTCGAAATTGGAAAAATTTTCAATTTCGTTTCCATCAAAGTCAAAATATTTTCCATTATAATAATATTTTTTATCCGATACTATTATTGTTAGTTTTCCTTCTTTCTGCCATTCAGTATATTTTTTAATGTCAAGTCTATTCTTATCAACGAAATCAATAGGCACATTTGCGGAGTATAAAGTATGATAAAAAGGATCAATCTTGTTTTTAATATTTGCGCTAATTAAGATATCTGAATAATTTTTCGGCAAAATAAATTTCGAGTAATTATCGCCCTCTTTAAAAGTAATTGGATTACCTAAAACCTTACCATTTTCTCCAAGTAGCGTGGATGGCTGATGGGTCGTTAATTTATATACTTTCTCAGAAGTTCCCTGTATCATCCCTTGATTGATCAACTTCTGCGCTGGTTCTTCAATATTTATATATCCAAGGTCTTTTAAAAATTTTGTCCAGAAGCGTACGTATAATAAATGGCCGGTTGCATGTTCGCTGCCGCCAATGTATAGATCAACATTATTCCAATAATCCATTAATTTTTTTGATGCAAAGTCCGAACCGTTATGTGCATCCATGTATCTTAAAAAATACCAGCTGCTTCCTGCCCAACCTGGCATGGTGCTTAGTTCGTATTCGTATTCCTCCCCCGTCGCTTTCGCACCACCTCCTCCAGAGGAGGACAAAGGGCGGTATTTCCAGTCTTTTGCGCGGGCCAAAGGTGGCTCGCCGTCTTCAGTTGGTAAATATTTATCTACTTCCGGTAATACCAAAGGCAACTCGTTTTCACTTAACGCATAAGGAATATCATTTTTATAATAAATAGGAATTGGTTCACCCCAATAACGCTGGCGGCCAAACACCGCATCACGTAAACGGAAATTAATTTTTTTCTTGCCTATTTTTTTCTTTTCAATTTCTTCTATCGCTTTTTTAATAGCAGCTTTTACTTCCAGTCCGTTTAAAAAATCAGAATTAATTAATGTCCCTTCTTTTTCGCCCCAGGCATCTTTATCAAAATCGTGTTCTTTGTTTGGCGTAATTACTTGTGGTAGATCCAAACCAAAATGTTTTGCGAATTTATGATCGCGCTCATCATGCGCAGGTACAGCCATTACAGCGCCGGTGCCATATCCTGCTAATACATAATCTCCCACCCAGATCGGAATTTGTTTTTCGGTAAAAGGATGTTCAACATAAGAACCGGTAAATACTCCTGAAATTTTTGTAACATCTGCTTGTCTTTCTCTTTCACTTCTGTTTTTAGAAACGTAAACATATTCTTCTACCAATGCTAATTGCTCTGCTGTAGTTACTTTATTTACAAGATCGTGTTCAGGCGCAAGCGTAACAAACGAAACACCAAATATAGTATCAGGACGAGTAGTGAATACTTCTATCTCATTCAAATTTGAATTTACTTCAGGATGACTTAATGATCCGTGAATTTTAAATTTCAAACTCGTTCCTTCGCTTCTTCCGATCCAATAACGTTGCGATTCTTTTAAGCTTTCTGTCCAGTCTAAAGTATCCAGTCCATCCAACAAACGTTGTGCATAAGCAGTGATGCGCATGCTCCATTGTTTCATTAATTTACGTTCAACAGGATGTCCGCCGCGTTCACTCACGCCATCTTTTACTTCATCGTTCGCTAATACGGTTCCTAAAGCAGGACACCAATTCACATATGCTTCACCTAAATACGCAATACGGTAATGCATTAAGGCATCTGATTTTTCTTTTTCAGAGAACGCTTTCCATTGGGCTGCTGTAAATTGTTTTGTATCATCATCACAAACAGCGTTTACATTTGTATTTCCGTTTGCTTCAAATTCTTTTATTAATGAAGAAATATTTTCTGCCTTATCTGAATTTTTATTGTACCACGAATTAAAAATTTGAATAAAGATCCATTGCGTCCATTTATAATATTCCGGGTCGGATGTTCTAACTTCCCTGTCCCAATCAAAGCTAAAGCCGATCTTATCCATTTGCTCGCGGTAACGCGCTATGTTTTGTTCGGTTGTAATTTTTGGATGTTGTCCTGTTTGTATCGCGTATTGTTCTGCCGGTAAACCAAAACTATCGTAACCCATTGGGTGCAATACATTAAAACCTTTGTGGCGTTTGTAACGCGCCATAATATCCGATGCAATATAACCAAGCGGATGACCAACGTGTAAGCCGGCACCAGATGGATATGGAAACATATCCAACACATAATATTTTGGTTTTATAGAAGAATCTTCTGCTTTAAATGTTTTATGAGTGGCCCAATATTTTTGCCACCTTTTTTCTATCTCGGTAAAATTGTATTCCATGTAATTTAAAAGCACTTATTTAACTTTAGTATTAAATAAATCGTGAACAAAGATACCATTTTAAGGGTTTTTGGCAATAGAAGAATAGCGGGCAAATGATTTTTGTTTAATTTTATGTTATTAATATGCAAGAGGTTATTACCAAAGAGAAAAAGGCTGTATCCTTTCGCCAGAAGGAGATAGTAAGTGATTATATACAAAATCTGGATAATTATGTGGCTGCACTAAAGCAGGGTACAGAAGACCGTGTGCTGGAAATAGCTGAGTTTGCAGATATGATGCACATTCATCCTGTGCATTTAAGCAATACGGTTAAAGAAGTTACAGGCCGCTCCAGCTGTAGTTTGTTTGAAGAACGTTTGGTAAAAGTGTCTAAAGAAATGCTGTTAGAAAGCCGAGCGCCAATAAAGAACATTGCAGTTCAATTAACTTATGATCCATCTAACTTCACTAAATTCTTTAAACATTTTGTAGGTATGACGCCAAAACAATTTCGCGAAGAAAATTACAAAATCTGAAGCTCTCACCATTTATTCTGTAACAGTCACCATTTTTTGGTTTGATTAGTCTGTACCTTTGTTTCACAAAAAAATTAATATTATGGAAAACACAAAAAAAATTGGCTTAGTTACGGGCGGAAGTCGCGGATTAGGAAGAGATATGGCAATTAGCCTTGCTAAAAAAGGGCATAACGTAATTATTACGTATGCAGGCAATAAAACAGAAGCAGATAACACTATTAAATTAGTGGAAGAGGCCGGTGGAAAATGTGCGGCTTTACAATTGGAACTAAAAGAGCTTTCGGGATTAGATAAATTTATTACAGCATTAACTTCTTTATTGAAAGAAAAATTTAATGCAGATAAATTTGATTTCTTAATTAATAACGCCGGCATGGGTGGAAGCATTCCTTTTACAACTGCAACTGAAAAAGATTTTGATGAGTTTTTAAATGTGCACTTTAAAGGGGTTTATTTTTTAACGCAAAAAAGTTTGCCAATTTTAAATGATGGTGGCAGGATCATTAATCTTTCTACCGGTACTACACGTTTTGCTAATCCGGGATATTCTATTTACGCTTCTATGAAAGGTGGAATAGAAGTGTTTACAAAATACTTAGCAAAAGAATTAGGTGCGCGTGGAATTTGCGCGAACGTTGTTGCGCCGGGTCCAATTGAAACGGATTTTAATAATGCTGCTATTCGTTCGAATGCACAATTAAAAACTGCACTGAGTAATATGTCGCCATTAGGCAGAGTAGGGCAGGCCGATGATATTGGATCTGTGGTTGCGTTTTTGTGTTCAGAAGATGCGAAATGGATAAACGGACAACGTATTGAAGTGAGTGGTGGGATCAATGTTTAACCAATAAAAACAAAAGTATTTTATTTCTTTTTTTTGGGCGTTGCCTTTGGCCCGGGCTTTTCACTCCAAGTCCTCATTGCGCTCCGCTGCATTGCGGGCTTTACGTTACAATCCCTAACGCAAGTTCAGGAAAATTTACAATGCTGCGTGAGCGATTATAGTGGAAATCTTTTTTGTGAGGATACGAACGAAAAAATTGTAACGGAAAGCGCGACCCGAAGGGACACGCCCAAAAAAAATAAAACAAATTTGTGTTATCGAGAAATTAATCCCCCTAACCCCCTTTGAAAAGGGGGAATGATCTGTTATTACTTAATCTCAAAATCATCTGCATCTAAACCAACCGGAAATAATTTTCGAAAATCTTCTAAATAATTTTTATCTAAAGTAATGGTTTCAATATTTTCTTCGTTGGCTTTGGGTTGATTGATAATTTCGCCACGCGGATTAATGATCATGCTATCACCTGAATGATTAAAGTCGTTTCCATCTTTTCCAACGCGATTTAAACCAATAACATAACATTGGTTTTCGATCGCCCTTGCAATTAATAATTGTTTCCATGGATAGTTGCGCACTTCAGGCCAGTTGGCAACATAAATTAAAGCATCGTATTGTGGTTGATGATCTTTAAAATTTCTGCTCCAAACGGGGAAACGAAGATCATAACAAACCAATGGCATGAGCTTCCAGTCATTAATTTGTTTTATTATTTTTTTATTTCCCGCAGTATATTTTTCATCTTCTTTTGCCATTCTGAATAAATGACGTTTATCATAAAAAGATGAATTGCCGTTCGGCTCTACCCAGTGTAAACGGTTATAATATTTATCTCCTTCCTTAGTAGCAATACTTCCGGTAATAACAGCATTTTTTTCTTTAGCCTTTTTTAAAAGCCAGTTATAAGTTACTGTTAAATGTTCTTCGGCCACTTTAGCAGGATCCATGCTAAAGCCGGTGGTAAACATTTCTGGTAAAACAATAAGATCAGTTGGTTCTTTTATCTTATCAATAAGCGCATCAAAATGTGCCAGGTTTTTTTCACGGTCTTCCCAAAATAATTGGGTTTGTAATAATGTTACTTTCATCGGCAAAATTTATTAAATGCATTTATGGCAGGCTGATAATTTTTTTGCGCAGCAATTTTAAAATCTTCGCAGGCATTTTGTTTTAGGTTAACTTTGGCAACACCTCGCCAGTAATAGGCTTCATAATAATCCGGATTTAATTTTAAACAAATATTGATATCGTTAATGCAGGCTTTAAAATCCTGTTTTTTTCCGGAGACAATGCCGCGCTTAAAATAAAATTCTGATTCCGAATTATCTGCTTCGATACATTTGTTGTATTCACGTATAGCATCATCCAACCTGTTAAGATCATTATAACAATTACCCAAAACAAAATGCGCGCGCACATTATTGCTTTCGAGCTTTAAAACATATTCTGCATCATGTATCGCTTTTGGGAAATCGCTCAACATATAATAAGCAGAAGCTCTTCCTACATAAGCTTTTGGATACTGGTATAATTCAAGTGCATCATTAAAACTCTTTATCGCATTTTCAGGTTGATTGTTCTTTAAATATAAAAGACCACGATTGTAAAAACCTTTGTAATTTTTTGGTGCCACAGAAACTGCTTTATTCATATAGTCTAAAGCTTCTTTATCTTTATTTAAGAACATACTTTCTACACCCGCACTATTTAAAACAATAAACTGGTTAGGATATTTTTTATTAATGTCCTCATACAAATTCAATGCGTTTTTCCAGGCATAACCACGCATAAAAGAGAAAACAGAGAACAGGACGATCAATACTGTAGAAACTAGAGAAGTTTGTAGTTTTAATTTTGAGAACAAAAAACCAACTAACCATGCAAATCCCACTAAGGGAATGTACATATACCTGTCAGCATAAAGCACCTCACCAAAGGGAAGAAATTGAAGTACTAATACTAAATTCACAAGAATAAAAAGTAGAACAGCAAGAACATGGTATTTTTTTTGTTTTATGAAAATAAAAAGTAAAGACCCAATTAATAATAAACCACAATAACCAATTATAAAAACCGGCATACTAATTTCAGGATAAGGGTAAATAACACTTAAGTTAATTGGCAGTAAAAACAAAATAGAATATTTTAGCAAGGCGAAGCCAGCAAAACCAATGCGTTGGTAAATTGGAAATTCGTGAGAATAATTAATGAATTGATCTGCGGTTTGTGTTTTGATGTTTATGATCCCAAACATAATAGCAATAAGAACAAATGGAATTTTAGTGATCATAGCTCTTGCTGATACCTTTTGATTAACAAAGAGATCTAAACAAATAAGTGCAAGCGGAAAAACCACAACAGAGGGTTTACTTAAACAACCCAATACAAAAAGCAGAAAACAAAAAATGTAATCCTTTTTTTTAGCATTGTTAAGAAAATTTAAATAGTAAATAATGCCGGCAAAATAAAATGTGGTAGAAAGTACATTTTTTAATTCGCTGATCCAGCCAACGGATTCTATTTGCATTGGGTGGAGTAAAAAAATAATGGCGCCAATGTTAGCGATCAGAGCATTCTTAAAAATACGTTTACCAATACGGTAAATTAAAATACCATTTATAAGATGAAATAA
>JBDSFC010000151.1:0-8740 GCA_039919745.1 Bacteroidia bacterium
CACGAAGAAGATATTGCTCTGCACGCCCATCGCATTGTGCGCTTAAAGGATGGTTTAGTAGAAAGCGACACGCAAAACACACGCATAACCACCTATAAAACAAGAATTGACTCTTTTAACTAAAAAATATTTTTTTAGGATTAAACCTTTTCAATAATTAAGCATCTTAGAATAAATTGCGTAACATGAAAAAGCTAAGTAATATATTGATCTTTGGTTTAAGCCTTACCCTGGCATTTACCTCTTGCAAAAAAAAGGAGCAGGAAGAAGATAAGGAAACAGAATCTGCAACAGAAAGTTCGTTGGCAAACAGTATTGATAACGACATGAGCAATATTGCTGATGAAGCAGGCAGAACTAAAAATGTAAGTAGCTACAGAACTACTGAAACCAGCGCCATTTTAGCACCATGTACCATTTTACAATTCGATACTTTGGTAAATACAAACGCCGATTCGATCACCGTTAATTTTGGCACAAACAATTGCCCTTGTAATGATGGCCGTTCGCGCAGAGGAAGTTTACTAATTATTTATACAGGAAAATACAAAGATTCATTAACAACAATAACTGTTACCCCAATAAATTATTATGTAAACGATAATAAAGTAAATGGCAGCAAAACAATTAAAAACCTTGGCCATAATTCTCAAGGACATTTGATCTATGATATTAACGCCAATATTTCTATTGTAAAAGCTGATAACAGTGGCACTATTCAATGGATAAGCACCCGCCAAAGAGAATGGTTGGTTGGTGAAAGCACACTTATCTGGAGCGATGATAAATATTCTATTACAGGTAGCGCTAATGGTTCAAATGCAAATGGCCGAAGTTTTACTTCTGTAATTACATCTGGTAAACCATTAATACGGGATATGAGCCTTGGCTGCAGAAAACATTTTGTAAGTGGAGAGGTTCAACATACACCTCAAGGTAAACCAACACGCTATATTGATTTTGGAAACGGCACTTGCGATGATAAAGCTACAGTAACCATAAATTCTAAAGTCTATACCATTACATTGCCTTAAAATAGTAGCTTTTATAAGAAAAAATTAACCCAATATCGTACAAATTTTGGGTTTTTTAATTTAAATATATGAAGTAAATTTATGGGCTGTTGAATTAAGCAGGCAGCATTATAAAGCAACTATTTGAATGAGATTTTTTCTACCATTATTTCTTTGTTCCCTCTTCAGTTTTTCTCAAATTGATTCTACAAAAGTATTTGTACCGCTTATAAGTATTCATGCCGGTGGGCATTTACCGGGAGGAGATCTTTCAAAACGTTTTGGCCCTAATCTTAATATTGGTGGAAGTGTTATGCTTAAGACAAAACGCAACTGGTTAATTGGCGTAGAATCGAATTATTATTTTGGAAGAAATGTAAAAGAAGATGTGTTAAGTCAATTAAGGAACGATAATGGTGAAGTTGTAGATAATGCAGGAAATCCGGCAGATCTGAGGGTTACAGAGAGAGGCTTTGGCATTCACTTAACTTTCGGTAAAATATTTAATGTTTTGTCTGCCAATCCAAACTCGGGTTTAATGGTTAGTATTGGTGCAGGATATGGACATCATAAAATAAAATTATACGATGCGCAACATAAAATTGCAGCTGTTAAAGATCATTTAGCGTATGGTTACGACAGATTGACCGGAGGGCCTTCAATAACACAATTTGTAGGTTATATGTTTATTAGCGAGAACCGTCTTTTAAATTTATATTTTGGTCTTGAAAGCTACCAGGCTTTTACACATAGTATTCGCGGATTTAATTATGATACAGGTTTACCCGATACTAAAAAGCGCCTGGATATGTTATACGGCTTAAGGTTTGGCTGGATCCTTCCATTGTATAAAAAGAAGCCTAACGAATACTATTACGATTAATTCAAAAAAACATGTTCTTATACAATTTGGTAATTCATTTATACGGCCTGGTTATTAAACTAGCTGCTTTAAATAAATTAAAAGCCAAACAATGGGTAAGCGGACGTAAGAACTGGCGCGAAAATCTACAGCAAAAAATCTCACCCATCGATCATAAAAATATTGTTTGGGTGCACTGTTCCTCTTATGGCGAATTTGAACAAGGAAGACCATTAATAGAAGCTATTAAAAAAAAATATCCTGGGTATAAAATAGTATTGAGTTTTTTTTCTCCAAGTGGTTATGAAGTATTTAAAGATTGGAGTGGGGCTGAGGTAATATGCTATTTGCCTTTGGATACAAAAAAAAATGCGCAGGATTTTATAAAAATAGTAAAACCTAAAGTTTCTATTTTCATTAAATACGAATTTTGGTTAAATTTTTTATTTGAACTAAAAAAACAAAACATCCCAACTTACCTTGTTTCTGCGGTATTTAAGCCTCACCATCCTTTTTTTAAATGGTACGGTGGTATTTTCAGAAGATCATTAATTACCTTCAATAAATTATTTATCCAGGATGATGCTTCCGGAAAGCTTCTGGAAAAGATCAACATAAAAAATTACGAAGTATGCGGTGATACCCGTTTTGACAGGGTTATAGAAGTAAAAGAAAGTTTTGTAGAGCTGCCATTCATAAAAGGATTTTGTGGAGATAAAAAAATACTGGTAGCGGGAAGCACATGGCAGGGCGATGAAGCGTTGCTTATGGAAGCTTTTAAACAGTTGAATTTGCCGGAACTTAAAATGATCATAGTACCGCATAATGTAGAAGAAAAAGATATTGTAAAATTAACCGCACTGCTTGAGAAAAATGAAATATCTTTTAGTTTATTTTCGCAACAAAAGCCTGACCCAAACTCAAAAGTATTGGTTGTAGACACGATCGGCCTGCTTTCTAAGATCTACCATTATGCTTCGGTTACATATATTGGCGGAGGTTTAAACGAAGGTATTCATAACTGTTTAGAACCTGCCGTTTATTATAAACCCGTTATATTTTATGGCGATGATTATCATAAATATAACGAGGCCACTGAACTTATTGCCATTAAAGCAGCAAAGAACATATCCTCATCAAGTACTTTGGCAGCTGAGGTTTCGGGCTATTTAAACAATAAAGATCTAATTATTGAAATTGAAAATAATTTAAAATTATATTTCCAAAAAAAATCAGGAACTACAAAAAGAGTGTTGGATATACTTAATTTGAGTTAACGGTTTTTAAAACAGATTGCCACAAAAGATCACCACTTTTTTCCCACGAGAATTTTTGTTTTTGAATATTTCCTTTATTGATAAGGCTTTCGCATAGTTCCGGTTGTTTATATAATTTTAGCATTGCCTCTTTTATACTTTGTACTTCTAAAGGATCTACTAAAAGTGCGGCCTCGCCGGCAATTTCAGGCATACTGGTTACATTGCTCGTTATTATTGGTACAGCGGCCTGCATAGCTTCTATCAAAGGAATACCAAAACCCTCGTAATAAGGCACAAAAGTTAAAGCTAACGCACTTCCCAAAACAAGATTCAATTCATCATCTGCTAAGCGCCCGGTAAAAATAATATCGTCTTTTAAATTCGTCTCGGCAATTACTTTATTGATCTCTGAAAGCCCCCAATAATGAGGTCCGGCAAGCATCAGTTTTAGATCAGAGTTACTTTCTTTTTTAAATAATGCAAAAGCACGTATCAAATTAGCAATGTTTTTACGTGGATGTAACGAACCAACATTTATAAAATAATTTTTTCCGGCACTATATTTTTGCCGGATAACTTGTTTTTCGGCTTCCGTAATAGGGTTAAAAAAAGAATTGATCCCGTTGTAAACCACATCTATCTTTGATCTGTCAATACCATAATTTTTTACGATATCCTCTTTACTGTATTCAGAAACCGTTGCAATTCTTGTAGCTTCTTTCGCAAATTTTGGAAAATAATAATTGTAATATTTTGCCGTTAACCATTTACTATCATTTGGATGATGCAAAAAATTAATATCATGGATTACAGGTAACTGCTTGCATTTAGCACCTAATGATAAAAAACCATCCGGCGATAAAAAAAGATCCGGCTGCATTTTATCCAATAATCTTTTTATTGAATGTTGAAACCAGGCGTAATACAAAAAAGGGTGTCTTGCCTGTGGTGAAAGGACTAAGGGGGTTATGTTATCTGAAAAAATAAATTCTTCGTCAAAAGGCCTGTCAAATACAAAAACAAAATGTACATCCGGATTTTTAACGGTTATTTGCTTTAAAGTTTGATATACAAACCAACCCATACCTTCCAGCCGATCTTTCAGTAAAATTCGTGTATTTACAACTATTTGCACCCGGCAAATCTATGAATTTAGATTAGTTTTAACCATAAAAAAGCCTATATTTGCTGCTTTTTGTGCAAAAAAAGAAATTCATATTTGACCTAGCTATATTACTGATACTTAATTTATTAATTAAGCCATTTTGGATATTAGCAATCGAACCAAACGTTCAAATGAATGTTGGGAATGCAAGCTATGGCGAATATTTTGTTCTCTTCAATTTCTCTTTCCTAATTAATATTTTATTAGACTTTGGGTTAACCAATTTTAATAACAAGAATATTGCTCAAAACACGCATTTATTAAGCAAACATTTTAGTAAAATGTTGAGCTTAAAATTTGCCCTGGGTTTATTGTATATAACCGTTACCCTGGCCATTGGTTTTTTTGTATTGGGCTTCGAAGTAAGGTATATTAAGCTTTTGGTGATCTTATGTATTAATAATTTTTTCTTAAGTTTTATTCTTTTTTTACGATCCAATTTACTTGCATTGCATTTGTTCAGACTGGATAGTATCATGTCAGTATTAGACCGTGTGATCATGATCATCATTGTTGGCGCATTGATCGCTAATCTTTTTGGATTGCAAGTTGATGTGATGAACTTTGTTTACGCGCAAACTATTGGTTATGGTTTAACTGCCCTTATTGGTTTTTTAGTTGTATTAAACAAAACACACACCTTTAAACTTAACTGGGACTGGGCATTTAACCGCATGATCCTGAAGAAAAGTTTTCCTTTTGCGATTCTTGTTTTATTAATGACCTTTTATAACCGTTTGGATAGTGTAATGATAGAGCGCATCCTGCCGGGCAATTTGGGTAAAGAACAAAGCGGTATTTATGCAAAAGCTTTTAGGTTATTGGATGCTGCAAATATGATCGCGTATTTATTCTCTGTTCAGTTGTTACCATTGTTTAGTCGTATGTTGAAGAACAATGAAAATATTGAGAAGATCGTGAAGCTTTCGTTTACATTACTTTTAACTCCGGCTTTGATTGTATCTATAAGTAGTTTGTTTTATGCTGAAAGGTTCTGCGAACTTCTATACAAAGGCAATTCAGAAGGATACCAGATCTTAGGGCTTTTAATGAGTTGTTTTACTGCCATCTCTATAACCTATATTTTTGGCACACTTTTAACAGCCAATGGCAATTTAAAGTATTTGAATTTAATGGCCATTAGTGGTATTTTAATCAACCTGCTTTTAAATTTTATTTTAATTCCACGTTATTATGCTCTGGGTAGTGCTATTGCCAGTGTAGTAACACAATTTTTAACCTGTTTGATCCAGGTGTTTATTTCGTATAAAGTATTTAAATTTCATATCAATAAACGCTTGATATTATCGCTCTTATTGTTCATTGCAGGCATTGGATTTGTCAATTATTTTACCTTGAATTTAACCACAAATTGGATATATAATTTCGTAATTATGCTTATATTTAGTGGCTTATTAGCATTTATAACAGGTATGATAAACCCAAAATCCGTTTTACGTTTCATAAAATATAAATAAATATGATTGAAGAGATTTCAGCGAAAGAGTTAATATTAAAAGTAATTAAGTGGAGGAAAACTTTTCTCATGATTACCATCATTAGTGCACTTGTTACAGGTGTTCTTGTTTTTTTAATGCCAAAACAATATAAATCTACTGTTGTTTTATTTGCAGCCCGTCAATTTTCAGTGTCAAAACTGGTTATTGAGCCTAACTCAGGAAACCAGGAAGATTATATGGAAATTGGGGATGAAGATGATGCTGAAAAACTGATCCAGTTACTTAGCTCCGACGCTCTTAAAATTAAAGTGGCAGATGCTTATGACCTTTGGGATCGTTGGAAAATAAAAGATACTGTTTTCGGATATCATTATTTAAAATTAAAATGGGAAGAC
This sequence comes from Bacteroidia bacterium, assembly GCA_039919745.1. Taxonomy (GTDB): domain Bacteria; phylum Bacteroidota; class Bacteroidia; order B-17B0; family Aurantibacillaceae; genus Aurantibacillus. Next base: position 6,155 of record JBDSFC010000151.1, read on the forward strand.
ATGGTTACTATTAAGCGTACAGAGTTTAATAGCATCAAAGTGGAAGTTTATGATTATACCGCAGATGGATCAGCTCAAATCGCAAATGGTATTTCTGATTATTGTGATACTGTAAAACACGAAATGACACAATCTGTAGCCTCGCATGTTTTAAAAATAGTAAAAGGAGAATACGAAAACACTTTACTAAGAATGAAAGAGCTGGAAGATAGTTTGATGAAACTTAGAAACCTGGGTGTTTTGCATTACAAAGAACAGGTTAAGGCTTATTCAAAAAGTTATGCCAAGGCTATTGAAAAAAATGATGTCGGAGCTATTAAACGTTTGGAAACAAAATTAGATACACTTAAAAAATACGGAAGCGCTTATCAAAACGTGCATGATAATTTAGAAAAATATAGTTTTAAATATCCCGATATTAAAGCTAAGTATGATGAGGCTTTGGTAAATTATAATACAAGTTTGCCAAGCAAATTTGTTGTTGAAAGGGCTAAGCCTAATGAGTATAAAGCAAAACCAAACAGGTTGCTTTATATAAGCGTTACGGTAATTGCAAGTAATTTACTGGGATTTCTAATTCTTTTATTTCGTGAAAAGTTTAATAAATTAAAACTGCAAGCTTAATTATGGAAAATTTAAACTCATCAAATATTTTAAAGATAATTTTTAAAAACCGTAAGAGCTTTTTTGTTGTTATGCTTGTTGCCGCTGTTGTATCATATGGCGCTTCCTTTTTGCTAAAAGAAAAGTATAAATCAAGCGCCGTTGTTTATCCTGTAAACATGTTTCAAAGTTCTGAAGAATCGGCCAGCGAACAATTATTACAGTATTTTTTAAGTGAAGATGTAAAATATAAATTAGCAAAAGAATTTAACCTTTTTGAGAGATATGGAATCGATACAATATCATCAAAAGGAGGCAAATCTTTATTCAATTTTATGTTTATCGAAAATCTTAAGGTTTCACCAACTATTTATGAATCTATTGAAATAGAAGTAAAGGATCAGGATCCAGCGTTCGCCCAAAAACTAAATGCCGCCTTTATTTTAAATACAAATGAATTCATAAGAGAGTCCAAGAAAAAAATAGTAAAACAATACCTGGCAAATACCAAAACTGTAATCGATATTCAATCAAAAGAACTTGATTCATTAAGTAAAGCGATGTATAAAATTAAATCTGATTATAATATTCTTGATGCAAAAAGCCAGGCAAAATACTTAAGTAAAGGTATTTCAAAGGGCACTGTATTAAATGATAACTTACAACTTCAGATAAAAGGCATAAAAGAAAAAGGCACAGAATTAAATGTTTTAGATGGCAGGATCAATTCAACATTACAATCATACACACAAATTAAAGTTAAGAATAATGCGTATTTGTTGGACATAAGTGGTGAAATGGATTTTTACACTTTTGTAAGCAAACCAAATCTACAGGATAAAAAATGTTTTCCTGTTAGATGGATAATAGTTTTGGTTTCTTCGCTATCAGCCCTTTTTATGGCTTTAGTTTATTTCTTGTATAAGAATCGCTCTAAAGAGTTAATTTAAATTGGCAAGGTATTTTAAAACATATTTATTTCCATTATTAATTTTGGCATACATTTTTGGCAATGCCTATATAATGATATATAAAAAGGATATGTTTTATCCTTACAACATTCTGCCTGTTATTTTAGTAATTGTTTATACTGCCATTTTTCATTTACAAAAACTGGTTTTCTTTCTGGCCTTTTGCACACCTTTAGCTATTACGCTTAAAGAAATGGGCCTTTCTGATGGTATGGACCTAAGCTTACCTTCTGAGCCATTAATGGCAGGGATAATGGTACTTTACATTTTTAATGAGCTTAGCTCAAGAATAACAGATAAAAAATTTATCAATCATCCTGTTACCATTTTAATTATTATCCAGTTAGTATGGATGTTTATTACGTCCTTAACTAGCACCGAGATCCTGATCTCATTAAAATATCTTGTTTCACGTTTATGGTTTATTTTTAGTTGTTACATTATTATGCCTCATATTTTTGGCAACAAAAAAAATATCATAAATTTTGTTTATTGTTACGCTTTTGCCTTGGCAATAGTTGTGTTCTATACCATCTTTCAACACGCTAAATTTAATTTTAATGATAAAGCTGCCGATTGGGTGGTTTCTCCTTTTTATAATGATCATACGGCATATGGTGCAGCATTGGCAATGTTTATTCCGGTAATGTTTTCTTTTATATTTATAAAAAGCATTCCAAAATTAATGCGCGTTTTTGCATTTGGATTATTTTTACTTTTTGTTTTGGCAATTGTTTTATCTTTTGCAAGAGCCGGCTGGTTAAGTTTGATAATAGCTATCGGAATTCTGGGCACACTCATTTTGAGAATAAGATTCAGAACGATCTTATTTACATTAATAACATTAGGTAGTCTCTTTTATGTTTTCCAAACGGATATTTTTATTGCACTAGGAAGGAATAATACAGATGCTGAAGGAAGTTTTTCAAATAATATTGAATCTGTATCGAATATTTCTACAGATGCTTCTAATCTCGAGCGTTTGAACAGGTGGAGCTGTGCCATTCGTATG
>JBDSFC010000160.1:0-7410 GCA_039919745.1 Bacteroidia bacterium
AGCCCTGTGGTACCGATGTAAATGGATAATACAGTGAAAAGTTTTGTGCATTAACTGCATTAACGCCCAAAGCAATAAGTGCAATTGAAAGTAATTTTTTAATCATGATAAATAGTTTTTAAATTTATACAAAATTAAGAAATTGTATTTTAATAAGGTTAAACGTATGTTAAATAAACGTCTTGTATTTTTAATTTGTTTTTTTAACTTAACTATTTCATTTTCCCAAATCGAGAAAGTTGGCCTGGTTAAATGGTTATCTTTTAAAGAAGCGCAGGAAAAAAACAAACAGGTACAAAAACCTTTTTTGGTTGATATATATACTGATTGGTGTGGCTGGTGCAAACACATGATGAAAACCACCTATTCAAGTGAAGCTCTTGCCGGATACATTAACAACAATTTTTACCCCGTAAAATTTGACGCCGAAACAAAAGATACCATTGAATATAATGGTAAAATTTATAAGCCTTTATCTAAAGAACCTAAAACACCACATGAGCTGGCAATTAAATTTTTAGGAAATAGTTTAAGCTATCCTTCCACCATGTTTATTACAAATAATTTTGAATACAATCTTTTAACGCAGGGCTTTTTGGAAGAAAAGAAAATAGAACCGATCTTAATTTTTATGGTCGAAAATGCCTGGAGAACCTGTTCGTTTGATGAATTTAACAAACACTTTAGTCACGCTTTTACAGATACTGCTTATGCCAAAGGGAAAATTAACATTTATAATATCAACGAAATTGACAAGCTCCAAAAAAAGAAGGCAAAAAAAGTTTTAGTAAGTATAAGTACAGGTTTTTGTAATACCTGCAGGGTAATGAACAAAACTACTTTTGTAGATACAAGCATTGCGAATTACTTAAATAAGAATTTTTATTTTGTTAATTTTGATGCAGAATCAAACGATACCGTTTTGTTCAGGAACAATAAATATTTTAAGCAATTGGTAAATAATTATCCTTTCCATAATTTAACATTAACGCTTACAAACAATAAGTTTAGTTTACCTGCTTTATCTATTTTAGATGAACAGCTTAGCCTTATTGATGTTTTAAATTTTTATCAATCGCCAGAACAAATAAAACCAATTTTATATTTTATAGGAAGCAATGCCTATAAGACAAAAAAATGGCCGGATTTTATTAAAGAATATAGTTTAAAACCGGTCAACTTAAATAAAAAATGAAATCCTCAACCATTCATCATCTTAATACCGGTTTAATTATTATTTCATGCATTGTTGCATTTTTTATTCCGTTCGAATTATTTTTATTTTCCTATGGTATTTTAGGTCCCTTACACTACTTAACAGAAATAAGCTGGCTTCATAAAAAAAACTATTTCACTAAAGGCAAATACGATTTTATTTTTTTGGTTTTAGCTTGTATCATTCTTGTTTGCTGGAACTATTGGCCGCCAAAAAATTATGGTCTTACTGCTGATATTATTTTATTTAGTCTTTTATCCTGCATCGCTTTTGTATTTATAAAAGATTGGTTGTATCGTTTTGTGATCTTTGCACTTGCCCTTGTATTTGTTGGATTTTTAAATAACTCTCCCATGTTCTTTACCTGGGTAGCTGTATTTTTACCAACCATCATTCATGTATTTATTTTCACATGGGCATTTATGTTATACGGTGTTTTAAAAGAAAGATCATGGCCGGGTTTAATTTCAATATTGGTTTTAATAATTTGTTCTGTGATTATTATTGTGGTGCAACCTGGTAATTTAATGTACGAGGTAAGCAATTATTCGCAAAAAAGTTATACTCAGTTTGGAGAGTTAAATTATCGTCTTATTAATTTTTTTAATCTTGATCAGTTAACAAACATCAAACAGATCTTTACAACTAATGCTGGTTTTGTGATCATGCGTTTTATTGCTTTTGCATACACATATCACTATTTGAACTGGTTCTCAAAAACTTCGGTTATTAAATGGCACCAGGTTCCTAAAAAGGTTTTGATGGCTACAATTGGCGCATGGTTAGTATCAATTGCACTATATATTTATGATTATAATTTAGGATTACAGGTGCTCTTTTTCTTAAGCTTTTTACACGTATTTTTAGAGTTTCCATTAAATGTTGTTTCCTTTACGGGTATTGGAAAAGAGTTATCCTCTCTTGGCAAAAAATAAAGCGCAATCTGGTCAACACAAGTTATACTTGTTCCAAAATATTGTTCAGCAACTATTTCTTACACATTAACCATTACAGTCTGGAGTGGCACAATTGGCGGGACATTAACGCTGGAATTAGGCACCCTTACTTTAAACTCTGATTTTGCTGTAACAATAAAGGTTTTGTAGTACCATTTAATGCTAACGGAGGGCAAAAAGAGAAAGCATGGACAATTAATAACAATTTCCTTTTAATTTTTTAACCTCTTTTCCCTTTGAACTATAAAGATTAATCATTAAATTTAGACTTAAATAATTAAGTGAGATTTTTACTTTTAATAAGTGTTTTTTTATTTTCTTGCAGTAATAATGCAATAAATTCAACCGGTGTGGTTGCTAAAAAAACCGTTACTATAACCGAACCAAAAATAGAAGAACCAAAAACCCTTTGTCATAGTGTGGTTGGCATTATTAATCCAAAAACCAATTGCAACGAAAACTACGTCTTAGATAGATCATTATATCATTTTAAGCTTGATACAGTGGCACAGGTTAAATTCTGGAGAAGTATAATGAAACTTCATGAAGATAGTGCAATTGTAAATTTTGCGGGATCAAGAACAGTGGTTCAGAAGATATGCGTTAAAGAGTGGAATTTAAGATCAGACTCTTTAAAAAAATGGTATCGCGATAGCATTAGATTGGCATATAATGTAGATTCAACCAACAGAGTTTTAATTACTACCGGTAAAAAATTCTTTTACGATTTTGATAAAACGTCTCAAAATTTTCAGAACGGAATTAATTGTTTTATTGAAAATGGAGTAGATCCATGGTTTGCACAGGCTATTTTATTGATAGAAAGCCCCAATAAACTACAAAAATCAAATGCGGGTGCTTACGGCCCTTTTCAATTAATGAAAGAGGTTGCACGACTTTTCGGCTTAAAAGTAAATAAACAAATTGATGAACGCGCTAATTTTGAACGAAGCGCTTTTGCCTCCAGCAGTTTAATAAAAACCGTTTGTATCCCAAAGGCTCACAAAATGTTAGATTCTTTAAATATAACCGGCTATAGTGAGCAAGACCTGTGGTTCAAACTTTTGGTAATGCACGTTTATCACGCAGGCTCATATAATGTACAAAGCGCATTATTTACCTTTAAACCACAACAAGGCAATATGGATGTTATTTATAATCTTTGGCAGGCTCAAACGGCCAGGTTTAAAAACGCATCTCAAAACTACTCTCAATTGGTGCTTGCAGCTATGCTTGAAATGAATGAAAGAGTTATAGTGACCGGCAGCTAATAGCATTTAGTTGGAAAATAAATCCTCAATTATTTAATAAAAATGCCGTAATTTTATCTAAATTATTTTATGATAAATTTACCACAACGCCCTCGTAGAAATCGTAAGAACACAGTTATCAGAAATTTGGTAAAAGAAAATTCTGTTACAGTAAATGACCTTATTTTTCCTTTATTTATTACGGAAGGAAAAAATAAAAAATCAGAAATAATTTCAATGCCCAACATTTATCGCTTTAGCAGCGACCTGATCTTAAAAGAAATTGAAAGCTGTTTAAAATTAGGGTTAAATACATTTTGTTTATTTCCAAGCCTCAACGATAAATTAAAAGATAAAAAAGCAACAGAATCTTTTAATAAAAAAGGACTTTATCCTTCTGTTATCAGGGATATTAAAAAGAATTTTCCGGAAGCTGTGATCATGACCGATGTTGCTATGGATCCATATAGTAGTGATGGGCACGATGGTTTTGTAAAGAATGGAAAAATAATGAACGACGAAACGCTTGACATTCTTGCAAAAATGGCATTGGTTCAGGCAGAAGCCGGCGCAGATATTATTGGGCCAAGCGATATGATGGATGGGCGTGTTGGATATATAAGAGAGGCTTTGGATGATGCAGGTTATACAGATGTTTCAATAATGAGTTATACGGCAAAATATGCCAGCGCTTTTTATGGACCCTTTAGAGATGCGTTAGACAGTGCGCCAAAATTTGGGGATAAAAAAACATACCAAATGGATCCCGCAAACAGCCGCGAAGCAATATTAGAGGCTGACCTGGACTTTAACGAAGGAGCGGATTTTTTAATGGTTAAACCAGCCTTAAGTTATTTAGACATTATAAAAGTATTGAACGATAATTTTAATTTACCAATTGCAGCCTATAATGTAAGTGGCGAATACGCGATGGTAAAAGCAGCCGCTCAAAAAAAATGGATAGATGGAGATAAAGTACGGGACGAGATCTTATTAAGTATAAAACGTGCAGGTGCTTCGGTAATACTATCTTATTTTGCAAAGGAGTTTGCTCTTTCAAAAAAATAAAATATTTTAATTAAACAATATGAGATCATTAAGCGAAATATTATACACTAACAATGTCCTTTTTAGTTATTACGGATTTATTGATAGCAAAGTTTTAACGCAGGTTCTAAACATTACTCAAAGCAAATTAGAAAGTAATAAAGAAAACATAGTGGTTATTAAACGAGTTTACAATGCCATTAACGAATGTGTAGAAAATGTTATTAAGCACAATTTTTTTCCTGAAGACGCTCTTCTCCATTATAAATCATTATTATTGGTTTCTATCGGCGAAAAAAGTTATTTAATAGATACTATAAACGTGGTTAATACCAAACAAAAACAAGCCATCATTGAAAAATTAAATTTTTTAAATTCTAAAACCAAAGAAGAATTATTAAAGATCAAGTCAGAAATTATTTCTAACTCTCAGTATTCGGAAGTTTCTACAGCCGGGTTAGGCCTGGTAGACCTGGTTTTAAAAACCAATGATTTTAATTTTCATTTTAAAGAATACCAGGAGAATTTTTTATTTAGTATAAACTTTAAGATCAACACAAACAATTAATTCCTAAAAATAAAAAATTATGGAAACACTTGATATAAAGGGGGACGACATGAACCCAACAATTCACTTAAATCATCTTGATAATAAATTTTCTATCACTGGCGAAAGCAGGCCAGAAAATCCTTTAAAATATTATGAGCCGGTATTTAAATGGTTTAACGATTATTTTTCATACATCTATGTTCTTAATGATATCGAAAATTCAGGTGTTGAGGTTTCAAAAAAATTGAAGATCGATCTGGAGTATTTTAATTCTACATCTGCAAAAGTTTTGTTCGATCTTTTTATGCTATTAAAATCAACCGGTAAAGAAAAATTTAAAATTAATTTCGAGATCGATTGGTTTTATTATGCCGATGATACCGATATGCTGGATGCCGGCAAAGAAATGGCAGCAATGTGCGGCTTAAAATTTAATTACAATCCAAAAGCCTAGTTCCTGAAGTACCATTTTTATTGGATACTTTTTTTTATTCTTCTCAAAAATTCAGGAGAAGCACAAACCTTTAAGAAAATTGGTGTAGAAGATGGCTTGCCTTCTTCTATAATTTACGACATTGAAACCGATAAATACAATCGTATTTGGATCGCTTCTTTTGGAGGTGGAATAGCATGTTACGATGGAGTAAAATTCAAATCACTCAATTCTGATAATGGTTTAAATAATGACCTGGTAAGAAACATAACCTTAGACGAAACAAATGGAAAAATATATGTTGGTTCGCAAGGTGCCTTTGAAGTAATTACCAATGACAGTATTTTTAATTTAAACAAGGCCTTAAACGATTCAATAAATTCAAACGTGGTATTTACTGCAGTTGCTGGTAATTCTGTATATGTTTCAACACAAGACGGCCTTGTAACGATCATAAATAATAAAAGGTGCGATCTTGAAAAAAGAACAGTACCTGTTGGATTTTTAATAGATGATGAAAAAAACCAATGGTTGCCAAGCCGTAACGGTTTATTTGTAAAGCTTGCTAATGGAACATTTATAGATTATAAAAAAGAAAAGGACCTGGATATTAAAGGCATACTGGATATTAAAAAATATAAAAATTACACTTTGCTGTCGACTCGAAACGGGTTATATGTTTTCGAAAAACTGGAATTGGTAAAAACAATAAACAGATCTAACGGATTAAATAAAGAATTTATAAGATGCATGTTAGTTGATAGTACAACTTTATGGTTAGGAACAAAGGATGGATTAGTAAAAACGAACGACCTTGTCAATTTTGTTGAATATGATCAAAAAAACGGAATTGAAGAATGTGATATAAAATGCATGACCATAGATCGAAACGGTTTGCTTTGGGTAGGCACTTCTACTAATGGTATATTTCAAATGATCAAAAGTGATATTATTAAATACACATTTAATACCGAACCAATTGCTTTTGCAACTGATGCAGCTAAAAATGTATATGCTCTTACAAAAGATGGCGTTAAGATATTTAATAACGATTCAAATGGTTTTGTTAACTATATTACATTAAAAGGTGTCGAAAATTTAAGGCATTTTTGTTTTGACAAGAATAACAATATTTATTTTACCGCAGAAGAAAAAGGGGTGCTAAAATATAACCGCACTGAAAAAAAGTATTTTGAGTATAAATACAGAAGTGGAGACAATCCCGCCATGTCATTACTAAAAGACAATGATATTATCTGGTTTGGATATAAAAGAGGCTTGCTTAAATACGACCTGAAATCAAACAAAGTAGATACTGTCAAGGGAAAAATACACGCAACTTATTTCCAGGATATTTTAAAACAGGATTCAGCAATATGGATCGCTACAGCAAATGGACTAAGCAAATATAATGCGAATAAATTTACCGAGATCTCAAACAAAACGATCAAAAATTTTCCTGACGGTATTGTTAATAGTATCGAGGCAGATCGCTACAAACATATTTGGATTGCTGCTGATAAAGGTTTGTTTTGTTATGAAGGCGATGAGGCATTTTCGAATTATAGAAAAGATGGATTTCCAAACAATGAAATTTGGGACATAGCAATTATTGATACATTTTTATTTGCAGCAACTAACAAAGGATTGATACAGGTTGCTATTAAACCAAATAACAATAAAAATTGTATTTACCAGGTTATTAATAAAAGAAACGGTCTTATTGATTTTGATCTAACCGATATCATTAAATTTTGAAGTTTGTTTATAGTTACCATTATCATCCTTGTTAGCTGCAGGCGGAGCCACACCAAAAATAGACAGCGGCACAGCGCCGCATTTCTCCTTCGTTCGCCCATAGTATTCGCTGAAATTATTTATTGAATTACCACGTATGAAGTTCATCTCCTTCTTTACTTTTATCTCTCCCAGGAAAGTTTCTTCTCCCGCCTCTGAAT
>JBDSFC010000083.1:0-4083 GCA_039919745.1 Bacteroidia bacterium
CCTAAAAATTGGCACATGAATAGAGATTTTAATATAATATTACAGAGAAATGTTAACAAATTATTTTTAAAGTGTTTTTAATAAATCGTTTGATTTAATTGTCCAGTTCATTTGTGGAACGCGGATATCAAAAAATAGTGATTGAATAATTATTTCCTTTTTTACAACAGGCAAGTTAACGCACAACTATGTAATTTAGACTTAGCAAAAAACGGCGAAAATTTCTAACCTTTTACATTTCTTCGTAGTTGTTAATAAGATTCAATGTTTCAAATGGATGGTGTATCGCATTCGAACCTGCGATTAAAAATGCATCGACTTTTAAGTTTCTTAAAAAGCCAAAATCCATAATATCTGAAATACTCGGCTTGTTGCTGTTCTTTAAATTTCCAAAAAGTCCGGTTGCGACTATCAGTTCTTTATTTAGGGATTTACATTTGTCAATAATACTTTTTTGAAAAACAAAAACTTCACTCATTTTGCTCGTACTTATAAGATCTCCTCGTCCAAGCATAATCGCATCAGAGGTATTAATTATTTCTTCAAGATCTTGTTCATTTAGAATGTTCTCTATTTTTGAAATAACATAAAAATTTTCTGAAATATCTTTGACATACTTTACTTGCGAGGCTTTTGTCACAAATGAAACGAGGATTTTAGTCCGGTTGGAAATGTCAATTAATTTGATTGTATCAAGAAGTAGCTGATCATGATTCGAGATCGGATGCACGGGAAGTTTATTGCCTTTTATATTGAATGATCTGTTTGAAGTGAGGAAGAAGGAATTCTGTGCTACACAAGTAATCGAACAATCACTTAGCTCAACAATTTCCATTTCAACTTCACCATCCGCAATGGATATTAAATCTCCCACAAAAATTTTTGTGCGATCAATTCGAGCAAATAAGTTAAGAGTGGGTATTTCATTTTTTATACGAAACTGCTTTTTGTCACTTAAAATGTAAACACTATCCTTTTCAATCTGTAATCCATTCGCTACATTCCCGATTAGGGGTTTTTCACCCGGTAGGTCAATTATAATATCAAGGCTCAGTTTATTGGTCAAGCTATAAGCCAAAATTTCTTTTATTCGATCCACAAATTCTTCAATACTTTTTCCTTTATTTATAAGTCTAAGCCCAAAAAGTCCACTCTTACTCAATTCGATTAAATCAATTTTAAAATCTCCCTTATCTCTGGAATATGTCAAATACGTGCGTGTCATAATTTTAATTTCATTTCGGACTCCTTCGATATTTAGTTTTTTTTTAGTGCATTAACTTTTGTTTTTTAGCGCTTGATGAATTTTTTTGTAAGTAGGTGTTTCAATATTTCGTTGTTTTGAAGTTGAAACAACATAACCGGTAAATAATTCAAGTTCAGTTTGTTTTTTATTATTTTGAAAATCACGGTGCATTGATGAGGTTGCTTCAAAGGGAAAGGCCTTTAATTTATTCACTGTTTTTTCGAAAATGTCAGGCGCAAGAATTATTTCTTTGGCGCGCGCAATTTTAATAATTTCATTGATTAATAAAGATACTACCTTAAGTTTTTCATCGTCAGCAACAAGAGCTCCAATACTACAATCAAAATACGAAGTGGCCGTTGCAGTGGGGGAAATGAAAATAAATTTTTCCCACATTATTGAAGAGATACTTTTTGAAAGACTTGCTTCTATATTTGCTTGTTTAAAAATATTTTGAAGAGAAGTTAGTTTTTCATTCTCAATAGTGTCATGCCCAAAGAAAAGAGTTTGAAGACTTCCACTAATTTCAATAAGACCTGCTTCTTTTATTTTTGAGACAATATAAACGCATCCGTCTAAAACCATATTTTCAGGTAAATAATTTTGTATTTTCTCCCTGCTGTTCACACCATTCAGTAGCGGTAGAATTAGTGTATCTTTGTTTATGCATGATTTTAATTCTTTAATAGTGGTTTCAAGGTCGTAACTTTTTGTACAAAGAATGATATAGTCGGCAATGCCAATTTCTTCTGGATTATCTGTAACTAAATGAGGCTTTACAACAAGTTCGTTCTCGCCGTGGATTAGTTTTAGTCCGTTATTTTGTATTGCTTTTAAATGTTCGCCACGTGCTAAAAAGCTAATATTTACTTGATCACTCGTATAAAACTCTTTGGCAAGCAACCCACCAAAGTAACCTCCCACGCCGCCAATTCCGGCTATTACAATTTTTGTTTTTTTCATTTTTTATTAATTTTTAAGATAAATCCTGAATGCATTGTTCTCGTATTTCCCAAAGTTTTTCAATTGAAAATTGAATCTTAGGGTTTTCATTCAGCCATTTTTTTATATAGTTTTTGTGAAAATCAACTTTATAGTCTGTTATTTGGTTAGGTTGAATTTCTATTTCTTCAATCAAGTCATCAATAAAATCAGTTGCTTTCGAATTGGCTTTTGTTGCATCTATAATCTCATTTTCGAATTTCAAATAGCAATGTGCTTCTGGAATAAAAGTTAATTTATTTTGTTTAAGTGTTGCTGCAACTTCAGGTGTATTTATTTCATTCATTTTAAATAATCCCACCAACAATTTTATTTCAGTAAAATTATTTTCAATAGCCAATTGTTTTAGCAAAGCATGCTTTGTGCTGCAAGTACCGCAAGCATCAATAAAAACTGTCGTCAAATTATTTTTGTCGGCATTCCTGCTATAAGGTAATTGTTTTACAAAATTTACGGCTTGTTCAAAATCAATACAATTACGTTTCAAAAACTGTTGTGAAATTGCACTTGTAGATTCAATTTTGAAATTAAACTTAGAAGGTTTTATAATTTTCATTTTATAAATTTTAGTCTTAAATCTTAAGTCAAGTTTTAAACGCCAAGTTAAACTACTATGATATTATTGATTCTATTAGCTAAGCTATCTTTTATTTTAATGCGATATACTAACGAAAAATGAAACGATTTGCCTGATTAATCTTTCTGATTGTTAATGTAAATCTTGATTTTCGATAGTAGCAATAATCGTATGTTTATTTTCCGCGCATTATTTATGTTGCAAAGATTTTACTTTTTAAATTTTCTTTTACCTCTTTCAGCCATTCATCTGCTAATATGCTTAATACAATACTGCTGCTTCTTTCATTGGGTAGCCAATTGCCGTAACTTCGTAAGGTTCCTTCCACTTTACATCCTATGCTTTTCATGGCATTGATACTCCTTTCATTTTTACTATTTGCTCTAAATTCCACTCGTTCAAAGTTCACTTTCTCGAATGCAAATTCTAACAATAAATACTTACAGTTTTTATTGACCCGGGTACCCTGATACTTTTTACCATACCAGGTATATCCTAACTGTAATGTTCTATTTATTAAATCGATATCATAAAATCTGGTGCATCCCACATATTTGTTCGCATGTTTATCGAACACTATGAAAGAATATTGTTTTCCATTTCTTCTTTCTTTTAAAGCAATACTGATATATTTCTTAAGGTTAATTTCACTACTGGCATCTGCACTTCCATTTCTGCCCGCAAATGTCCAAATGTCGCGCTCGTTGATGGAATACTCCAACAAGTGAACATAGTCATCCTCTTTCAATGGGCGAAGCAAAACATTTTCATTTTCAAGAATATAGTCTGTCTTGAAATTAAAATGCGGCCCAATTTCACTAAGAACCTCCTTCTTTATATTAAAATCCTCTTCTAAAATTGCATAGCCAAAATTATCTACCCATTCGCCCCTTATTGGTAAAAGTTTTCGGGTGTGTGATTCTCTGATAAAGCCGGTTTTCTCCAAAACTCTAATAGAACCCATATTTCCAATTGCGCAGCCTGCTTCAATGCGATGAAGATCAAGCGTATTAAAGCCAAAATTTAAAAGAGTGTTTACAAGCTCAGTTGCAAAACCTTTGTTCCAAAATCGAGGTAATATATTGTACCATATTTCAGCTTTTTTATAATTGGGTTTTCCCTTAACTATCCCGCAAAAGCCAATTGCTTCTTGCGTATGTTTATTTATAACAACAAATACAAACCTCATTCTAGGTTCAGCGACTTGTGAAGCAATCATTTCTACAACTAATTTAGTTGTCACCTCACTATTTTCAGG
>JBDSFC010000219.1:0-5946 GCA_039919745.1 Bacteroidia bacterium
GCCACCGTTACTTTTGCTTTCACCCCCACTGCTTCCTGAGTTCGACCTGTTATGTTTGCTATCAAAGTTCGAACGGTTGTCGCCAAAATTTGTTGAGCCGGAGGCAATTTCAGAATCTGCAAATGCAAAGTTCAATTGTTTTTTTATAAGATCGGCATCAACTACTACTATTTGAACCTGGTCGCCCAGTGTGTATATTTTACCAGTGTTACGCCCAACGTATCGGTAATTATCCGAATCAAAAGCGAATTGGTCGCCTCTAAGATCTCTTGCTTTGATCATACCTTCACATTTATTCTCAACTATCTCAGCATAAATTCCCCATTCAGTAACTCCGCTAATAGTAGCGTCAAAGGTCTGCCCAATTTTATCTTTCATGAACTCCACCTGTTTATATTTTACAGATGCACGTTCAGCTTCTGCTGCTACACGTTCCTGATCGCTGCTATGTTTACATAATTGTTCCAGCTCATCCTGGCTTTGATGCTTTAAGCCTTCTAATCGCTCATATAATAACCGGTGTACCATGACATCGGGGTAACGACGAATTGGCGAAGTGAAATGCGTATAATATTCAAAACCCAAACCATAGTGACCCGCATTTTTAGTAGTATAAATTGCTTTAGGCATACTACGCACCGCAAGCATTTCGATCATGCCTTGTTCTTTTTTATTTTTTACGTCTACTAATAATTTATTAATAGATTGGGCTGTCTTTTGTTTACTGCCCAATTGTAACTGGTAACCAAAACGCGCTACAAAGCCGCTTAACTCAGCCATTTTCTCATCACTTGGTATATCGTGAATACGATACACGCATAAGTGTTTTGGATCATCTTTCTTTTTTGCGTTATGATGATTTGGATTTTCGTTATTACTGCCACCTTTTCCTAAAAACTCTGCTACTTTCCTATTGGCAAGCAACATAAAATCTTCAATTAATTTATGTGCATCTTTTTGTGTTTTAAAAAACACTCCTATTGGATTTCCCTGCTCGTCCAAATTAAATTTCACTTCTGCTTTATCAAATGTGATAGAGCCTTTCCGCATACGATCGGCGCGCAATTTTTTTGCTAATTTATCCAGTAATAAAATCTCGTCTTTGTATTCGCCTTCTTCTGTTTCAATAATTGTTTGCACGTCTTCGTAAGCAAAACGTTTATCACTATGAATTAACGTTTTTCCAAACCATTGATCAGTAATATCTGCGTTCTCATCCATTTGAAAAACAGCAGAGAAACAATATTTATCTTCATTGGGACGAAGAGAACAGGCAAAATTACTTAACACTTCAGGTAACATAGGAATAACACGGTCTACCAAATATACTGAGGTGGCGCGCTCTACGGCTTCTTTATCAAGAATACTTCCCGGTTTTAAAAAATGAGTTACATCTGCAATGTGCACCCCAATTTCCCATAAGCCATTATCTAATTTTTGAATAGATAAAGCATCATCAAAATCTTTCGCGTCTACAGGGTCAATAGTAAAAGTAGTAACATCTCTAAAATCTCTGCGTTTTTCAATTTCTTCTTTTGTAATTGCGGTATTTAATTTTTTGGCCGCGGCTTCTACTTCAGCAGGAAAATGTTCCGGCAAACCGTATTCAGCCATAATTGCGTTCATTTCTGTTTTATGAACCCCCGGAAAACCAAACACTTCTTCTACAACACCTGTTGGATTTTTTTCACCATCGCGCCAGTCTTTTAAATTAACTTTTACTTTTTGCCCGTCCTCAGCCTTATTAATATCTTTTAAATTTATAAAGAAGTCTACATGAATTTTATGGTTATCAGGAATTACAAAAGCAAATTTTGGATTTATTTTGATAGTACCGACAAAATCTGTTTTAGCGCGCTTGATCACTTCAATTACTTCACCTTCTTTACGCTTGCCACTTTTCTTTGATAACAGTTGTAGTTTTACAAGATCGCCCTGCAAAGCATTTTTAGTTCTGTTTTGTGGAATAAAAATATCGTCTTCACTTTCACTGAACACCACAAAAGCAGTGCCTTGCGACGTAAAATCAATAGTGCCGGTAATATATTGTTTACTTTCTTTTATTTGGTATTTGCCGGTTTCTTTTTCAACTACAAAACCCTGGTGTTTTAAAGCTTCCAGGGCTTCTATCAGCTGTAATCGTTCACCTTCGGAATTAATTTCCATTGCAGCGCCCAGTTGTTTATAGTTAAATTCTTTTGTATCGTTATGTTTCAGAAAGTCTAAAACTTCTTCAAATAAATAACGTTTTGGTTTTTTGTTTTTAGACATATATTAAAGATACTAAGGTTTTATTACTTTTACCTTACACTATTTAAGTGTTTATTAACAGACAGAAATGAAAAAAGTTTTAGTTTTATGTACCGGCAACAGTTGCAGAAGTCAGATGGCGCATGGTTATTTGAACAAATTTAAAAAATGCAAAGCCGAGATTTATAGCGCGGGTATTGAAACGCATGGCGTTAATCAAAAAGCTATTGAGATCATGAAACTGGACGGTGTAGATATTAGCCATCACACTTCCAATAACGTTAACGAGTATGTCACAGTAGACTTTGATTACATTATAACGGTTTGCGATAATGCAAAAGAAAGCTGCCCTCATTTTCCTTCTACTGCATTAAAATTCCATTATAATTTTACCGATCCTTCAAAAGTAAAAGGTACAGAAGAAGAAATTCAAAAAGAGTTTATTGAAGTGCGTGATACCATCAAACAATACATTGAACGCTTTTGTAAGATGTATTTAAATGAGTATCAATAAAATTTGTGATTTTATAAATTAAACAAATTATTCTTATATTTTTTGGGCGTGTCCGCGAAATTCGGCCGTTAAAAATCATCCTTAGCCTCATTCGCGGCCGGGCTTTTCGCTACAATCTTTTTGCCCTTTGGGACAAAAAGGATTTTCGCTACAATCCCTCACGCAAGTATACGTTATGCTGCGCCAGGCCCGCCCGACTGAACCATCGTTCGGGCGGGGATGGGTAAGGTTTAGTTCGGGCAAGTTTTTCACTCGCCCAACCGTAGCGAAGCGGAGCCGGAAGCAGCCCGCCCGGGCGCCCAAAAAATCCAAAAACAAAAATGCCTTTGAACAAGGTTCGTAATTTATTGCGGATTAAATTACATTGATAATTTCGTTAACGCTTCCTCAAGCGAACTCACAAAATTTATTTGTCCGATCTTATTACTTTCAAAAATAAAATCGTTTAAGCTTTTACTATTGTATTTTGAAAGATCACCAACAATTGCCAACCTCATTTTATAGTTTGAAAACTTTTGAAGGATCTCGCCGGCCATTCCTGTTTTAAGATCAAAAAAAGTCGGAATAATATTTTTCTCGTGAACGATCATTCTATCTATATCCTGGTAATAAACATCCACTAACAGATCTAATCCATCCTGGATCTCTTTTATTAAAATGTCTTCGGAGATCAACTCAGCGATCTTGATATTGTTTTTGATATGTATTTCTATTTTCATTTTCTCTTTATCATAATCGCTACTCTTTCCTCCTCCGTCGCTAAAGCGACACCTCCTCCAAAGGAGGACACTTTGTGTGCTTACGCGCAGCAAACAAGGTGAGTATCCCTCTCTGGAGAGGGTGCCCGAAGGGTGGGAGAGGAAAGCGAAATTTCTTTGAGCCCGGCGTTAGATTTAAAACTGGCTGTAATTGTCTCTACTAATAAATATATTGCCATTTTCCATTGGTATGTATTGACCTTTTTCTACTCCGCTTATAAAGGACTCAACATTTTGATCAATAAACTTCTTGTAATAATTTTCATTTTTTACCCAAATCTGTAATCCGTTTTCAAATAATAAAGAACCAAGGATGAAAAAAGAATAACTTTTTTCTGCTTTTTTTACTTTAAAAACTAATGCTTCTGATTCATTTTCAAGATCGATAATGTAATTGATGTTTTCTTTCATAGTGTTTTTTGACAAAGGAAATATATTCTTCAATCATTTAAATTTCTAGTTTTCGACTATGCATTACATTGTACAAAAATGTTCCAACGAGTTTTATCGAATTTTGTTGTAACTAATTTTTACACGCAAGTCTTGTAACTCAATAATAGATTGATTTTTATTATTCACGTATTTTTTTAATAAGGAATTTCCATTGTTAATAAATAAAAAAGCCCCGTCTTTTGTGACGAGGCTTCTTGAAAAGAAAATAAAATTATTTACCTAATGATTTTTTTAAGTTATCGTCGATTGCAGCTAAAAATTCTTCAGTATATAAATAGTGTTTACCATGCTCAACTTTATTACCGTGAGCACAAACAGCAAGATCTTTAGTCATTTTACCACTCTCAACAGTTTCAACGCAAACTTTTTCTAATGTTTGTGCAAAGTGAACTAACTCTTTGTTACCATCTAATTTACCGCGGAATTCCAAACCTCTTGTCCATGCAAAAATACTTGCAATTGGATTTGTTGAAGTTGGTTTACCAGCCTGGTGATCACGGAAGTGACGTGTTACAGTACCATGTGCCGCTTCCGCTTCCATAATTTTTCCATCAGGAGTAATTAAAACAGAGGTCATTAATCCTAATGAACCAAAACCTTGTGCAACTGAATCTGACTGAACATCGCCATCATAATTTTTACAAGCCCAAACAAAACTTCCGCTCCACTTTAAAGCTGATGCAACCATGTCGTCAATTAAACGGTGTTCGTAAACGATACCCGCTGCAACAAATTTTGCTTTATAATCTTTTTGATAGATCTCTTCGAAAATGTCTTTAAAGAAACCATCGTATTTTTTAAGGATGGTGTTTTTTGTAGATAAATATAAAGGCCATTTTTTATTTAATGCTACGTTAAAGCAAGAATGTGCAAAACCACGAATGGATTCTTCAACATTATACATTCCCATTGCAACACCAGGGCTACTAAATTTAAAAATTTCGTGCTCAATTACTTTTCCATCCTCACCTTCAAATTTCATCGTTAATTTTCCTTTTCCGGGAATTACGAAATCTGTTGCTTTGTACTGATCGCCAAATGCGTGACGACCAACAATGATGGGAGAAGTCCAGTTTGTAACTAAACGCGGAACGTTCTTACAAACGATAGGTTCACGAAACACAGTACCATCAAGGATGTTACGGATAGTTCCGTTTGGTGACTTCCACATTTGTTTTAATCCAAATTCTTTTACACGCGCTTCATCAGGAGTGATGGTAGCACATTTAATACCAACCTGGTATTTTTTAATAGCTTCAGCGGCATCAATGGTCACCTGGTCATTAGTCTCATCACGATACTCCATACCAAGATCATAATATTTAATATCAATATCCAAATATGGAAGGATCAATTTGTCTTTAATAAATTTCCAGATAATTCGGGTCATTTCATCACCGTCTAATTCCACAACGGGATTTGCTACTTTAATCTTGCTCATATGTTAGGCTTTAAGTTTTTTAAAAAATACTTCACAAATTTAGAAAAGGTTGTGTAAGAACCAAGTTTTTTGGCCTAATTATTTACGAGCATGTTGAATTTTATCTAATTAAATTGCATATGTTTCCTTTTGGCTGCAACTTCGTTAAATTTTTCGCCATAAACTTGCAATTATGCCTGCAAAATTTGTCTCGTTTCGCTCAAAAAATAACCTATTTGCAATTTTACCATATAAATTCCAACAAGCTCTTGATTTTAAACCATTATATTTGAACAAAATTAAATCTGGATGAAATTTCACAAAGAAGGATACGTTAGCCTGATATTAGTGCTGGTTTTTAGCGCTATCATTACGTTTATAGCCCATTACTTTTTCCCGACTTTTACCATTGCACATTGGTTTGCCTATGCTTTAAGTGCTTTTTTAACTCTGGTTATTGTTCAGTTTTTCAGACACCCAACCCGCCAGCACACTAAGGGCGACAACCTTATTATTGCCCCGGCAGACGGCAAAGTGGTGGTTATTGAAGA
>JBDSFC010000084.1:0-3479 GCA_039919745.1 Bacteroidia bacterium
CCTGATCTTGCGCGCTCATTAAAAAGGTAGCGCCAATAAATAATAAACTAAATAATTTCTTCATAACTGATTAGTACAAATTTAATACCAAATAAGACATCTAAGATGCAAAAAAGGTTTAAATTGAGCCTAACGATTTTTTAATTTTTGTAAAATTTCATCTAATTGGGCCATGTCTTTGATCAAAACATCGCGTGCTTTGCTGCCTTCAAAGCCTCCAATAACGCCTGCGGCCTCTAATTGGTCAACTATTCTGCCAGCTCTGTTGTAACCTAATTTTAACTTTCTTTGTAAGAATGAAGCACTGCCTTGCTGGAACTGTACCACTAATTTAGCTGCATCATCAAACATTTTATCCCGTTCGCTCAGGTCAACTTCCCCAATTCCTCCATCGCCACCATCTTCCCCAACATATTCAGGTAATAAAAATGCACTTGGATAAGCACGTTGGTTACCAATAAATTCTGTTATTTTCTCCACTTCAGGCGTATCTACAAACGCACATTGAATACGAATAAGATCATTCCCCGTGCTCAATAACATATCACCACGACCAATTAACTGATCTGCCCCACCCGAATCAAGAATGGTACGGCTATCAATTTTACTTGTTACCCTAAATGCAATGCGTGCCGGGAAATTTGCTTTAATTGTACCGGTAATAATATTTACTGAAGGGCGCTGTGTAGCAATAATTAAATGAATACCAATAGCCCTGGCTAATTGTGCTAAACGTGCAATCGGCGTTTCAACCTCTTTACCTGCAGTCATAATAAGATCTGCAAACTCATCCACTACTAAAACTATATAAGGTAAAAATTTATGTCCGTCGTTTGGATTTAATTTACGGTTAACGAATTTAGTGTTGTACTCTTTAATATTTCTAACCTGCGCATCCTGCAATAGCGCATAACGGTTATCCATTTCAATACACATTGAATTTAATGTGTGAATAACCTTTGTGTTATCAGTAATGATAGCGTCTTCGGAGTTTGGTAATTTTGCCAAAAAGTGGCGCTCGATTTTATTGAACAATGTTAACTCTACTTTTTTAGGATCAACCAAAACAAATTTTACCTGTGATGGATGTTTTTTATAAAGTAAAGAAACAAGTACTGCATTTAATCCAACTGACTTACCTTGCCCTGTAGCACCCGCCATTAAAAGGTGAGGCATCTTTGCAAGATCGGCAATAAATATTTCGTTGCTGATTGTTTTACCTAAAGCAATTGGTAATTCAAAAGCGGAGTTATTAAATTTTTCGGATGCCAAAATATTTTTCATTGGCACCATCTCCGGATTTAAATTCGGAACTTCTATACCAATTGTGCCTTTACCCGGAATTGGCGCAATGATACGAATACCAAGGGCCGCTAAGCTTAAAGCAATATCATCTTCCAGGTTTTTAATTTTACTGATACGTACACCGGCAGCAGGAACAATTTCATAAAGTGTAACTGTTGGGCCTACTGTTGCGGTGATCTTATCGATCTCGATACCGTAATTTTTAAGTGTACTTAAGATCCTGTTTTTATTGGCAATTAATTCTTCCTGGTTTACTTTGCTTCCCACATTACCATAATCATTCAGTAATTCAAAGCTTGGAAATTTATATGAGCCAAGATCTAATGTTGGATCGTATTCTCCAAACTCTTCAACTAATCTTGCAGCACGGTTCTCATCTTCCTGGATAATTGGTTCATTTACCGTTTTACCAATTTCAAACTCCGGCTCGCCTTTATTTACAATAACTTCAGGCGTTTCGTTTGTTAGCTCAACTTTATTTTCTTCAACAACTTCTGCTTTTACTTCTTCAACCGGTTTAATTACTTCAAACGTTGCATCGTTTGTTATAATTTTTTCTTCCTCTTTCGAGACCACTTCAAAATTCAATAACTCAGCTTCTTCTTCAGGAGAAAGTTTTGTTTCTTTTATTTCGTTGAAAGAAGCATTCAGATCTTTTTCGTTTTTTTCTACCGGTTCTAATTCTGCTTTAATTTCTTCGTCCTCTTGTAACACAGGTCTTGCTGGTAATTTAAAAGAAAGGTTGATCACCAACACTAAAAAAGTAAGCATCGAAAATCCTAATAAGGCCAAAAGACCAATGTTTCCAACGTAATTAGAGATCTTGCTATTTATCACATATCCAAAACCTCCACCCATATAAAACAAGGTTTCAGAAAAAATATAAGATAATACCAATGAGCTCCAAACTAAAAGAAATAACCATTTAGCATTAAACGCTCCAACATTGATCAGCTTTTTTTGCACTACTTTTTGTAGGCCATACATAAATAATACCGGCACCAAAATAAATGACGCGGCACCAAAACCCTTATACATAAATAAATGAGAAACCAAAGCACCGGCTTTGCCCAACCAGTTCTTTACTTTTGTTTCAGGTAAAAATAATTCGTCAGAACTTCCTAAAACTTTATCCTGATCAATTTGCCAGGTAAAAAAATAAGAAACAAATGCAATTGCTAAATAAGCAGAGAATAAAACAAGTAAAAGGCCAAGGATCTTTTGTGTGCGTTCATTCTGATAAAAAGATCTGAATTGCTCAACACGTTGAATAAAAGCAATTTTTTCTTTACCTTTATTTTTAACGGTTTTTTCTTTAGTAGCTTTAACAGGTTCAACTTTCTCAGTTGTTTCTGTTTCTTCAACAACCACTTTTGGAGCCTTAACTTTGTTTTTCTTTTCTTCAGGACGTTGTTTTTCCTTTAAAGCAGGTCGAACATAATCTTCAATAGCGTTTTTTTCCAACTCTTCAATGTCGGCTTCAACGTTATTCTTTCCTCTGAATTTATTCTTTTTTTCAGTATTCATTATCTTTTAAAAGTAAGCGAAAGCCATGGTTTTTATAAAGGCAGGCGGGCAATGTTTTTAACTATAAATTGTTAATCAAATATTGCCTCTTTTAGCCATATTTATTGTATAATTGATGTAGATGAAGAAATTATTTACAATCATATTTTTAAGCATTTTTTGCCTTATAAATGCCCAGACAATAGATAGTGCATGGGTTTACACTAATTATACCAAAACAGAAACGGTTATCCCAATGCGCGATGGTAAAAAACTATTTACATGCATTTATGCGCCTAAAAACACAGCAGAAAAACATCCCGTTTTGATTGTCCGCACCCCCTACTCTTGCGCTCCATATGGTAAAGACAAATTTTCTTCGCGCTTATATACAACTCATTGGGCTAATTACGTAAAAGAGAATTATATTCTTATAATGCAGGATGTGCGTGGAAGATACATGAGTGAAGGAGATTTTGTGGATGTAAGGCCCTTTATTGAAAACAAAAAAGGCAAACAATTTGATGAAGCCAGCGACACTTACGATGCTATTGATTGGATGCTAAAGAACATACCAAATAACAACGGCAATTTCGGCGTTTTTGGAATCTCCTACCCCGGCTTTTATAGCACCATGGCAGCTTAAGCAATCATCCGGCTTTAAAAGC
>JBDSFC010000288.1:0-3016 GCA_039919745.1 Bacteroidia bacterium
GCCATAAAAGGTTCCCCACATTCTCACTGCGGGGTCAATTACCATTGGTAATTTTGAATCATAGTTATCAATACTAAAGCTTAAAATATTTTCTGATAACACCCATTTTGCAGGAAGCAACTTGTTATTTTGAAATACAACTGGAGCTGCTTCATTTA
Organism: Bacteroidia bacterium; assembly: GCA_039919745.1. Lineage (GTDB taxonomy): Bacteria > Bacteroidota > Bacteroidia > B-17B0 > Aurantibacillaceae > Aurantibacillus. The sequence goes on from JBDSFC010000288.1 coordinate 159, forward strand.
TATTTCCATAGGGTGTTTCAAAATTAATACTGCCATTCTTTTGTAATGTAATTTTATTCGCTCCATCGATATAAAGTTTTATTTTTTTATAATCAGAACCGGGCATTACAATATAATCGTATTTTAATGTGCCGTTTTTTTCGTAATACTGGAGATCTATATTATCGTACAAATTCTTGTATGTTATACTTTTATAGCTTTTAACATTGCTAACTCCATTAGGGCAAGACGCGGAATAATAATTTGCATAATCGCCGAACGCTTCTCCTTTTATAATTTTGATTTCCGCATTTATGCCCACCCAGTTTATATCCAAACGGTAGGCGGAGATCTTATCCGCTACTTTTATTTTTTCTTTTGTTTTTGGATCGCTTACTTCTATCCAGGAAATTGTTTTATTGATCTGATAACTAATTCCATTATTCCTTAAATGAAAAGCCATGCTTTCAGATATTCCAGAAAAGAATATATCTGTTCGAAGCTTATAATTTTGATCAGTTACCTGGCCAAGATTTTCGGTAAAACGAATTGGTAAAGTATCTTTTTTTTCTATTCCTGTTACTTTTGCGGAGAAAGTAACAAAACCAAACAGAGATAAAAGAACAATTAATTTTGTTTTCATAATAAACTTAATAGATTAGCGCCATCTAATTTATTAAAAATTACTTGTAGTGTACTTTTATTAATTTTTTAAATTTCTAAGTATAAAGACGTAGATGACGACTATTTATTTGTAAATAGTTTTTATATTTGATTTCCTTTTTAAATTTTAAAATTACTGCCTTTCACCTCGATAAATACGAGATGATTGTATCAAAATATGAAACGCTTAAAATACTTTATCATACTTGTTTTATTTTTAAGCTCTGGCTTTTTCCGTGCGCAAAATTATCCTGTTCAGGTTACAACAATTTTAACGCCGCCTTTTAGTGGTTATATATCAGATTATTCAGGCATTGGGAATCAAAATCTTAAATTGATCGTTTTGTTTAACGATTTCACTAAGCCAAGCTATAACATAAAACTAAAATTTAAACTTAGCGGTCAGAATATTAATATTGAGAGCAAGAATTTTTATTACGAAGGCCCATTTACATTGATTCCAGGAGTGCCATTAGAAATAGAGGGCTCAGATCTTGCAGGGTTATTAAACAGTAACAATCTCGATTTTACGGGCCTGAGCAAACAACAATACGAAAGCAGCAAAGTATTACCCGAAGGTTTATATACACTTACATTTACTGCTTATGATTTTAATAACCCCACAGCAATACAGGTAAGCAACCAAAGTAGCTTTAGTGCATGGATGTTATTGAATGATCCGCCGTATCTGAACATGCCATTTTGCGGTAATGTGCAACCGGTTACCAATCCTCAAAATATAATTTTTCAATGGACGAGTATGAACCTTGTCAGCCCTAACTCTGCAAATAATACCGAGTATGAATTTAGTCTTTATGAAGTAAGGCCAAAAGGAGCTAATCCAAATAATATACTACAAAGCCTTCCTCCTATTTATCAAACCACCACTAATATTACAACCTTAAACTATGGTTTAACTGAACCTGTTTTAAATGTAGGTATGGATTATGTTTGGCGCGTAAAAGCAATTGATCTTACAGGCCGTGACCTATTCAAAAATCAGGGCTATAGTCAATTATGTACATTTACTTATGGCAACATGACGCAATTCTTAGATAGCAGTGCTATTGCCATAACATTACAAGGCATTCCTTTAAATTACCGCATGGCAAAATGTTTTTGGGACACATTAAATGTTTATAAAAATTATCGTTTGTATTATCGAAAACAAAACGGCACTAACTGGTTTACAAATAGTAATATTCAACGCTCTTATGATCATTTACAAAACTTAGAACCAAGTAATACATATGAAGCATATGTGAAAGGTATATTATTGGACAATAGCGAAGGCCCGGCCAGCAACACAGTAACTATTCATACTCCACAAAAAACAGAATATGTTTGCGGACAAACACAAGGTGCACCTCCAACGCAAAACAGGCCTTTGACATTGGCAGCAGTTGGACAGATCTGGGAAGTTGGTCAGTTTGAAATTTCCATAACAAGTATAAATATTCCTGTTAGTCCATTAGGACAATATAGCGGTTATGGAAAAGTTGCAGTTCCGTTTTTAGGCGGCAAAAGTTTTAACGTAAAATTCGACAATATATTTGTGAACGAAGAGTTCCAGGTGGTAGCAGGGCGCGTTGATGTAATTACTGAGGGGATTGGTAATTGGCTTCATAATATTGATGTATTTAATGCAGAACAAAATGCTACTTATGTTAATGGTACAATAACAAATTTCACGGTTACCGGAGGGCAATATTGTTATACGGTACAGGCAACAAATACACAGCTCTGCGATACTTTACCAACTAATGGAAATGTTTTTGTTGTGCGTGATGAAAATGGAAATCAATACACAGTTAATCTAAAACCGCCACCACCTTCTGTTACAGGCCCAACCAGTTATTTAAATTATAGTGCTGATAATTTAGATGCGAGTGATAGTATGATGGTAACATTTAATGCGAGTGTTGCTCAAAATTTTGGTTTTGATAAAAAAGAGTATGCCGCATTTACTGAAAATTACGAAGTAATAAAATTAAAGAACACTAAAAATTATTTTGTCTCTAATAAAAGTATTGGAGAGAACCAAACAGATGAAGTTTTAGCACAGATACAGGTTATTGGGTTTTCCGCAACGCAATTAAATTTTAAAACCTTAAGTGGAACAAGCCTCACCTCAAGTAATGAAGGCAATAACATCTTTAAAATAACTGCTATCCCTGCAAATGCAAGCTGTATATATGCCTGGTACAATAATAAAA